>DATFXZ010000219.1:0-26943 GCA_035315305.1 Terriglobia bacterium
AGATCGTCTTCAATTGATCCGTCGACGATGGATACTCTAAAACCTGCTTGAAGTAGAGGCGCGGCCAAACTCAGCATACTCAGAGGGGGGCCGAGTGGTGGACCCTCATAAGGGGGATAAAAAAGGACCACCTTCTCGTTCATGGACAGTTCGCTCCGACGGCAGTCTCGAGTCGCTTGGCATCCACTGTGGGCTTGACGACAGAAACGTAGCGCTTCAGTTTGCTGTTGATCGAAAGCTCGAATGGAAGCGCGTAAGAGTCGCAGCTGACAAAGGTCGAAAAGAAGAAAATAATGTTTTTGGAAGCCACGGCACGTGAGATTAGCAACCGGTTCAGCGGGGACGTGTCACGATACCATCCACATCGTGTAAAAAAATTGTCAAAGGCAAAATCATAGAAGGGAAGGCCTCTTTGAGGCGTTGATGCAGTAGCGCCGGGCTTTATAAGGGTGAACAAAACTGCTTTGCTGTTTGCGGCGCGCTATTTCAGCCGTGAAGCGGCGGAAAGGCACAGGTCGATGCCTATTTCACAGCCATTCGCGCCAGAGCAGTCATCCCGACACCGCGGCCACAATCGGTGGAGTAAATGAGCTCTTTCGAATCCGGTGTCCATGCGGGCCATATCGAATTGCAGTCACCCGCCGTAAGCTGGCGCTCGGGGCCCGAATCGTGGCGCTTGATCCACATTTGCCAACTTCCTTTGTGCAATCTCGAATAAGCCATCCAAACTCCGTCAGGCGAGACAGCAGGGTAACGTGAGCCGGACCCGAACGTGATCTGTTCAATCACCGATGATGCTCGTCCAACTTTGAACAGTGCCGGCTCACCACGCGGTTGCGCTGAAAAGATGATTTCAGCTCCATCGCCGGCGAATGCTGCTTCCAACACATCGTGCTCCTGCGCTACCAATTCGCGTTCCGTGTCCAAATCGAGATCTTTGATCCAGAGGCTGCCACGTCCCCGAACTTCGCGAATGAACATGAGCCATCGTCCGTCCTGAGATATGACCGGCTGCTCTCCATTTTCAACTTCGACGCGAAAAGATCCATCAGAGTCCGGCGGTTCATTAGGATCGATCCGGATAATTCTTGACGTCGGCCCTGACAGTTCCACTAATACCTCGGAGGAGTGCGGAATGAATGAAGGATGGAATAAATCCGCGCCGACTGCGATGGAGGACAATCTGTTTTCGGAGAAAATTCCAAGGTTGTACGTTGGCGACTGAAGCGTCGTAAAGGCAATGCGCTTTTCCGACACAACCGCATTCGTCGCCAAAAATGTTCCGGTCCTGATCCGTGGGGAATAGTTCATTTCACTCTTCACATGGCGCAAGGTGACGAAGGCCCCGACACAAATCATCAGCAGAAACATTGGGACAAATACAAGAGCGCTGCGTGACCGAAGACGGTCTCTCCACGTTTCCGCGCTCCGTCGCGCCAGCACCGCTAGCAAAACAAGGAAGAACCCAAGAGTGAGGATTAAGCGAAAGAATCCGATCAACCGTGTGGTTTCAGTGGATGTCGGGAGCAAACGCTGAATTGGAAAGCCGAATAATCCGTAAAGGACAACTAACAATGCGACTTCCCTGACTTGCCGCCGGCGAAGCAGAAAGTCGGCAGCAACGACGACAGTAATGATCAGAACAACGCTGTGGTAAGTAGCAGGGCCTGCCGAGAGTACCAGCACTGCTGCGAGAAAAGTCCCATACTCGAACCTTTCGCTCTCAGTGGGACCACGGTGCGGAGAAATCAGCCACATGAGGGGCACGAACAGAAGAGCCTGAGTGAACGCTAGTAGGATGGCAAAAGCGGCTGGAAGGTTGATCAGCGGTTGCGGGTTCAGTTCAGGTTCGAAAATAAAGAGTCGGCAAATCACCGCCGCAAACGAATACAAGTTGAGGTTATAAGGATCGACGATTTCGCCTCTGATAGCGCGAGGGAGGACCTGTTCCAGATAGATGCGGTTGACCGGCACGCCAAACAAATAAACCGCCAGAATACCCAGCAATAGCGTACCGGTTGCGATTCCAGCTACGACACGCCATTGCCTTTTTCGGACGAAATAGAGGATGAAAACAATCGGGTAGATCTTGATCGCAGAAGCAATTGCGATAATTGCACCAGCTACGAAAGGCCTCTCTCTCAAATAAAGCCAGAGAGAAAGCACCAGCAGAATCAGCACGAAAATGTGAAACTGCCCGTAATGAAAATGCATTCGGAGCGGCTCAATCCCAAGCAACATCAAAATGCCGATGCGGATTCGACTCATGTTTGTCATTCGATGGAGTGCGAACGCAGAAAAGCCGAGGAACAACAAGTTGATGATGAGCCAGTAGCGTTTCGCCGATAGTGGTTGAAACGAGGTCAGCGGGACAAGCGGCAGAGCCGAATAGAGCGTCAGTGGGTTGAAAGTTACGATACGATTTTCGATACCGGCATGATCTTTCTGACGCTGGAACCAAATCCAGTCGTAGACGCGGGTAAGTGAGTCGCCTCGGGCGAGAAGACGCGCCGCTACATAATAATTTGGAAAATCGGTGTTCAAAGACCGCCACGCCGGCACAAAGCCACGCCAAGCGAAGACAGCGACCAATATTGACAGAACAAGAATCTCCATCCAGGTGCGATTTTTCGGCACGATCAATCTCCCACGTCTGCCTGGAGCTTGGGGTGTTCAGGCGCAACCGGGAATAGAATTGGCAAAACTGCAAAGCAAAGCAGAATCAGAGCGAGCGAGTGACCGTAGGTGTATTCAAAAAGGCCGGCAAATACAAAACCGGTTAACGCGAGGATCGCCGTCTGCACAAGGAACTGGTCGTCTCGTGTACTCGCAGTCTTTCGCGCCTTTAGAAGGTCGCGGAACAAAACGGCCACAAACAGGAATGCCGTTAATGTAACCGGAATTCCGAATTGTGCCGCAATCTGCGCAACATTGTTATGAAGATGTCCGTGATATGCAGGAATCGGATCTTGCGATGCGAGATACGACGTGTAGAGTTTATCGATGCGTCCGGGGCCGACTCCCGTGAGAGGATGGTCACGTACCATTTGCCAGCCGACACGCAACATCTGCAAGCGTTCGGAATTGGAGTAGTAGGCCGGATCGATTGATTTGACGGCTCGCAAACGTACGGCCGTGGGTGCAAGCACATATATCGCAAACGGTAAGAGCGGAAGCGCCCATAGCCATCTTGAGCGCTTCCAGATCAGGTTGATTAGCAGCATCAACAGACAGGTCAGCCACATCATGCGCGTGAGGCTCAGCACGATTGCCGCGACTGTGATTGCAAACACAGGCCACCATCGCTGCCGCTCTTCACGATAGACCGTCCAGAAGCTGAGTAGTCCCGCCACGACGAGAATCTCGACCGTGCCGTACACCATCCAGTGATGGAGCAGGCCTCCGGATCGCAAATAGAATCCGACATCTCCACCTGCACTAATCTCGCGGTGATAGTAAAAGGCGCGCCAGACGAACTCGCCGATCAAGAAAAGCGAACTTACCGCCGACGTCACCAGGATCCCTTTCCAGACCGTCAATCTATCTGATGTTCCGCGCAAGGCAGGCAGCACGAAAAAGACAACAGCGATGAGAAGCATATGCCGAATTTCACTCCAGCCGAGTCCAGGTTCGGGCGATTGAGTCCAAACAACAAAAGCCGACCCGGCCCAAACCAGCCAGAACCAGAAGCACATCGGCAACTGGACACGGACCTGCCCGCGGATGAACCGCAGTATTCGCACGCCCAATGCTAGAGACAGGAAGGATTCCGAAACTGCGATGGAAATCGGTACGCTCCAAAAGCCCAAGATCAACGTCCAACGATCAACTGCCCAGCGCGGCCGCAAGAGTTCATGATCGCCGAGCGCGTGGAGCGCCTTCAGCCGCTCTGTTGAAGCTGGATCGACGGCAAGTGTGCTTTTCAAAGCCGCCTCAGTGAAGTTGCCGCATCAAATCAAATCCAATAAACAAACCGCTTGGCTTATCGCCTGAAGGGTTTCCCACGAATGTGGCGCGAGTAGCCGCTCGTTGCGATACAACCGATCCGGGACCATTTGAGAAACCTAGCGTGAAGGCATGCCCCCTGACGCGCTTCTGAATACCGAATCCGTATGAAGGCCGATGAATACCAAGATCGCGCCCATTGACGAGGGTCGGCATAACCTCGGCGACGAGGGCAACTGTCGGTCGAATATTGAAGGCGCCACCAACGCCGAGAGAGAAACTGTTAATAGCAGGCAAGTTCGGTGGGGGATCTTCAAGCGCGCCAGGCTTGCTGATCAGGCGGCGATTTCCCAAAGAAACGGTAGGCACCCCGTAGAACTGGACGTGTCTGGAGACACTGCGAGAAAGGACCAGTTCGAAATTCGTCGTGAAATTCTGTGAGAAATTATCCTGACCATCTTCCGAAACTCGCACGGTGGCGTTCAGCGGTTGTTCACGCTGCTCGTCGAGGAAATTGTAGGCGACCATGAATTCAATCGGGCGGTTAATAGCGCTCGGTGAACGGTACGCGCTGACGGAGAGTTTGTCCGTAACCCCGAATCTGAAGCCGAAGGATGGGATGCTGAATCCGTCCAGGCTAAGGAGCATGTCGCCAAGTGCCCTGCCACTGAAGCTGGGGTTGTATGGGAAACGGTGCGTAAAATTTATATAGAATCCGTGCCGCGCCAACGACCGGCCTGTGGGCAAGGTGTAGACGAAATCGTCGGCCGGAATGTAAATGTTTGGCCGTGGAAGGTCTTGACCAGATCCCAGCGACCGAACAGTTGCAGCTACCGAACGAATCTCCGCGTCCGATAGTTTGCCGGCCCATGGCTGCATTTTCGTGCCGGGCTTGCCGTTCCTGATCGTGTTAAGAATCACTTCGTCAGTGAGCGCAGCCTGCACTCGTTTGTCTGTAAGATCCGGTGTCCCTGCGGAACTTGATCCCTTTCCATCGACGCCGTGGCACGTCGCGCACTGTTCGCTGAAGACTCTCGCGCCCAGATTCTTATCATCTGTAGGAGATGAGGGAGATGCGGCCTGCTGAAGGCGCGCAGGCGAGGCGGTGTTTTGCGCAGAATCTTTGTTTTCGCGAATAGTCCTGGATGCCAGATCTACGACATATTCTTGTCCGTTCCGCTCCACGATGACCGAAGACGTGGATCCCTCGACGAAACGAACTCCGAGGGCGCTCGCCAAAACAGCGGTCATCTCATTCGGACGTTCGCTTTCAGCTGGTCTTGCCTGGAGTGAGTCCGTAAATACAAGAGCGACAAGGGCGAAAGCGCCGACTACACTTTTTCTTTGCATGGCACATTCTCCTAATTGGGCGAAGGAATATCACTTCCAGCGAACTTGAACGTCAGGCAAATGTAGTGAGTTTGTAAAGGTTGTGTTAGTCTGACACGCTCACCCCCCTAGTGAACGAGATTCGGAGCCAAACTCCCGCTTCGTGTCTTGCAGCCAAAGAACGTATTCGAACATTTTTAGGTGGCGCCTATGAATTCGGAGCGATTGCTGATTATTGAAGACGACCGGTCGTTGTACAAACCCCTGAAACACATCTTTGAAAGCGAGGGATACGCCGTCGATTTTGCTGCCGATGGGGCCGCGGGACTTGCGTCGGTCCGCGCCGCGGCGCCGGATATAGTCGTCCTGGATCTCAAACTTCCGAGGATGCATGGTCGTGAAGTGTGTCGCGCCATCAAGCAGGAAACACCGACTCTTCCGATTGTGGTGTTGAGTGCGCTAGCGGATGAAATAGACAAGGTATTGCTGCTTGAGCTCGGCGCAGACGACTACGTCACGAAACCGTTCAGCCCTAGGGAACTCCTCGCGCGTGTGCACACAATCATGCGACGGGCCCAGGTTCACTCACCGGTACGGAGCCAGGTGCCTAATAAGTACACGTTCGGCGATGTGTCCGTGGATTTTGCCAAGATGGAGTTGACAAAAGGAGGCGTGCAAGTTGAGCTGACGCATCAAGAGTTCAAGATTCTCCAATACTTCGTTCGCAATCCGGAACGAGTGATTCCGCGTGATGAGTTGTTGAATGAGGTTTGGGGCTATAACTGCTATCCGTCGACTCGAACCGTGGACAATCATCTCATGAAGCTTCGGCAGAAACTTGAAAACGACACGCTGAATCCGACCCATTTCAAAACGGTTCACGGAGCCGGATATAAATTCGTACCCTAGCACGAGAAAACGGCGTGAGCGCTGCGATTGGTTGCCAGGCTTTCGACTGATTTGACGATGGTCAAAATTCGCCTGCGAACGAAATTTCTCCTTTCTCTGATCTTCACTACCGCCGCACTAACCGGGGCCAGCCTCTTAATCGTGCAGAAGTATTTGGGCAAGCACGCACGCCGTGAGATTTATGAACAACTGAACAGTTCTCTACTGACTTTTCAGCAGTTCGCGCAACAACGGCAGAGAGTGCTCGCGCAGTCTGCGGAAATTGCAGCAAATCTCCCGAACATCAAGGCGCTGATGACCACGCAGGATGCAAGAACCATTCAGGATGCTTCAGCTGATTTCTTGCAGATGGCGACGAGTGATCTTTTTCTGCTTGCGAACGGGGCTGGAAAAGTCATGGCCCTTCATACGCAAACCGGCGCTTTCGATCGGCAGATCGCGCAGGCGTCTTTGGCTCAGACGGTAGCGCGCGGCCAGTCCCGTGATTGGTGGTTTGGGGGAGGTCACCTTTACGAGGTGTTTCTTCAACCAATTTATTTCGGCGCACCTCAAGACAACGTCCTTCTCGGCTTGGTCGCAATGGGTTTTGAAATCGACGGGCGCCTTGCAGCCGTGGTTGCGCGAATCTCATCAGGCCATGTGGCGTTCCGTTATGGGAAGACGGTCGTTATCAGTACGCTCCTGCCTAATCAGGAGTCGGAACTCGCAGCCGATCAGAATTTGTTTGCCGGTGGATCCTCTCTCAAGACAGCCGAGGTTCGTCTCGGCGATGAAAACTTTGTCGGGACTTCTGTAGAACTGGCTCCGACGGCTACTCAGCCAGTCACGCTCACGGTGTTGAAATCCTACGATGCCGCCATTCTCTTCCTGCAAAATCTGAATCGCTTGCTGCTTGTTGTCGGGCTGATTGCTGTGATTTCGGGCAGCGGCCTAATCTTTCTTATCTCCGATACGTTTACGCGTCCTCTCGCCAAGCTGGTGTCGGGGGTTCATGCCCTCGAGAAAGGCGATTTCGCGTATCCGCTGAATGTCGAAAGCCACGATGAATTGGGTGAGGTCACCATCGCGTTTGAGCGCATGAGGAAAACCCTTCAGGAAAGTCAGCATCATTTACTGCACGCTGAACGGCTGGCTACCATCGGTCGCATGGCGAGTTCGATCTCTCACGATCTACGTCATCCGTTGACGAGCATTTTGGCGTACGCAGAAATCCTCTCGGAGAGCAATCTCAGTGAAGACCAGAGAAAAGAGCTCTACCAAGAAATTCGGCTATCGGTACACAAAATGACCGAACTTATCGCGTCGCTGCTCGAATTCTCCAAGGCGCAAGAGGCACTTCACCTTGCCTACGGAGATGTCCTGGAAACCGTGCAACACGCCATTGGCACGGTTCGACTACGGCCCGAGTTCAGGAAGATTCAGATCACACTGAATCATGAAGGATCGACTCAGAGTTGGTTTGATGCCCAAAAACTCGACCGGGCTTTCCACAATATCCTGCAAAACGCCTGCGAAGCGGTTCCGGCAGATTCTGCCAGAATTCAAGTCAACGCCAGACGAGTCGACGATCATGTTGAAGTATCCGTCACGGATAATGGCCAGGGAATTCCCGAGGAAGTGCGTGAGACGGTGTTCGAACCTTTCGTGACTTTCGGCAAGGATGCCGGGACCGGGCTGGGTCTCGCGATCGTGCACAAAGTCGTGCGGGATCACGGTGGAGATGTGAAGATCGAATCGACTGGTCGAGATGGTACAACCGTCAAGCTCAGGTTGCCTGTAACGCCTCCCACGGCTCTGTCTGCAGATGTCTGATCCCACATCCCACGCCAGCATTCCTAACTTTCAAAAAATTTACAAAACGCCCACACCCTCCTGACAAACCTGTTCGTCAGGCCATGTTAACGTCCGCCGAAAGTGGGCGGCCTTGCGCCTCATGTTGTCTGATCCAAGGTGCCGCCGGTAACGTAAAAAGGAGCACACGCTTGGAGGGAAAGACCCAGGGCGATTTCTTCAGAATGGCCGTAAAGACGCCCCTGCGCGCAAACTATATCGCAGCCGGTGTCGATCTCAGTATCGAGACCAACCTTCCAGCCATTCTTGAAATTGCGCACGACAGTTTTGAACAAACGTTGGCCCCTCTCGGAAAGAAAGACGGCATCCTTTTGCGTTTGTGGGTTGATGGAGAGAGCAGTTCAGACGAGCGCAGGACAAAAGCATATTTCAGAGGGTTAGGACATCTCGTCTTTGCTGGATTCGATGAGAAGAACTCGTTGCTGATTAACCTGCGTGATCGTTACGCTGCAGGGCGATTCACTCCGGAACTGGCAAATGATGCTCAGTTCTGGAGGACAATTCTTTTTCCTTCGCTGTTCACAATACTGGGTCCCACTGTTGGCCTCACTCCGCTGCATTGTGCATGCGTTTCATGGAACGGAAGCGGGTTGTTGCTGGCAGGAGAATCTGGTTCGGGTAAATCGACTCTCTCTCTTGCATTGGCTCAGGCCGGCTTTGATTTCCTCTCTGATGATCGAACACTCATTGGTGACCGTAACGGCAAAATTGTGGCATGGTCGCTATCCCCTGAAATGAAGCATTCTGCGGGAGCAGTCGCGCATTTTCCGGCCCTGAAAGAGATCGACCACTATCAAATCTGGAAGGGAGAACCGGTATTACGGTTCGACCCGGTCAAGACTTTTGGCCTGCGTCGGGCCGAACTTTGTGAGCCGCGCTGGATCATTTTTCTCGAACGTCAATCCGAACCGGCTTTCACGCTCGAGGAGATTGATCCTGAAGAAGCCGTTCGACGGTTGAAGAAGGACTTGCATCGGCAAGCGCTCACGACAACGGAGCGCGAGTCGCGAACGATTGATCGCCTGTCTCGCAAGGAATGTCGCACGCTTCGTTATGGGGGTGATCCTCATACAGTCGCTGGAGCCCTGCGTTGCCTAATCGAAGGAGGATTGAACCCCCCAGGGGTGCTCGCATCGTCCGTCCCGGATAAGCTCATGAAAATTGAGGCGTCATTATCCGATCCTCTACGACGGTTCCGCTCGACCTCGCTGAGTTTCGATGCGGTGTTGATGAGAAGAAGAGTACGCGTCGAAACGGATAGTGTGCTCGTCCTTAATCACATCGCACGCGCTTTCAATCGTTTTGACCAAACCTCGAATATCCTTTCTCCGCACTTTCGCTGGAGGATTGTCTGTGAACCATGTGATGAAGCGATCCGGTCCTGGCCACCTTCGACGGCGTTCGGCGATCACAGTATGCGCTATATCAATATCGGACAGCGCAGCTTCATTGCTATTGATATCGCAGCACGTGAAGCGGTTGGAATACTTTCAGAATGCCTCGCAAAGGATGAGGTGGGCTTCTCGAGCGTTTTCCTGGCGAGTATGTTCTATTTGACCGCTCCGGCGCTCGGGCTCACCCCGATTTCCGCTGCCTGTGTCGCCAAAGGGGAGCAGGGCCTGCTTGTTTTTGGACCGCCAAACAGCGGCAAGACCACTTCCAGCTATTCCGCCAAAAAGCTTGGGTTGCAATTCCACGCTGATCAAGCCGCATTTATGGAACTTCACAGGGGCACGCTTCGGGCATGGGGAGACTTCTGGCCCGCTGCATTTCGTCCTGAAACAGCGGAGTTCCTTCCGGAACTGCCGATGACAGGCAAGTCCTTCTCATACCGGGATAGAACGTTTTTGTGTTTAGACAAGGAAACGTCCTTGCCGCGATCCGCGGAAAGTGTGGTTCCAAGTGCGTGCATATTTCTTGAACGGCAGGCTCCAGCGCCAAAGTTGATTCCACTTTCGCGCCACGAAATCAGCCAGCGGATTGCCTCGATCAGTCCGTTCAAAGACGAAGCAGGCTCCAAGGAAGCACGTGAAGCCGTCTTTCACGCGCTGGGCGGCTTACCGTGGTACCGCCTTCTTTATGGCGATGATCCATCCGTGGCTGCGGTTTTTTTTCGCAGCGTTTTGAAATCTCATCACCTCATGGAACACCGTTTATGAACGTCACCCTGGCGCAAACGATTGTGGACCGGTTGAGTCTGGCGCAAAGCGGCTCGTTCCACGACGGCATATGGAGCTCTTTCAAAGAGGCAGATTGGGAAGAGACCTTTGGCTGGCTGGACATGAGCGGCTTGGCCCTGTATTTGAGGGACAAATTAAAAAGGACGGACTCGCTCCGCATCGTTCCATATCGAGTGCAGGAACGATTGGACAGGTGTCAGGCCGACAACCGGTTGCGGTTCCAGGCAATGATGGAAGAGTTCAAAACCCTGAACGAAATGTTCAACTCTGGAGCGATAGAAAACCTCGTCCTGAAAGGTTTCTCGACGTTCCCCGATTACTGCGCTGACCCGGCATTGCGCACGCAGTACGACTACGATTTTCTGATTCGTTCCGACTCTGTCAGCCGCGCTGGAGCGGTTTTTCAGGCTGCCGGCTATCGCCGAAAGAATTCAGCAGATGAGCACCCGATTGTCTATCGCCGGCCGGAACGCGATATCGATCTTCCTCGAGACTTTGTTGGCTACTTTTCACCACAACTTGAAAGGTCAATCGAACTCCATCACAGGCTATGGGAAAGTGTGGATGACAGAATTGAAATCAATCTGGGCCACGATTTATTCGAACATGCCGTCCAGCGACGCTTGAACGCGGTCGAATACAAGGCGCTTGGTGACGAAGATGCGCTGGTTTTTCAGGTTCTGCACGCTTTTCGGCACATCCTCCGGAACTGGTGCCGGTTGTCCGTCTTTCTCGAAATTGCTTATTTCCTAAATCGGCGATTGTCCGACTTACCATTTTGGACACGGTTTGCTGACCGCATTAGCCGGCTGCGCTGGGTGCCTGAAGCGACCATGGTCGTCTTCACCCTCGCAGAGCTCCTCTTCAGTGCCACGATACCGGAGGAAATCAAGAAACAGTTAACACGGGCGAGGTACCCGGTACTGGCTCTCTGGTCCGAACGATACGGAAGGAGATCGGCCCTTGCAAATTTTAGGAACGACAAGTACAGCCTGTTTCTTTACCGGGAGTTTGTCGAAGACCCCGTTGCGTGGGCGGGCATTAGAAGACGACGATTGTTTCCGATTCAACGTCCTCATCGCCTTCCGCCCGCTGTGTTCCAGCGACGTTATTCTCGCTTGATCAGATCGTGCATCAACGGCTGGTATGCACTTCGTCGTGCCAATTTTCACGCCGTTTCGCTGTTCAGATATATGCGGGAATACCGCCAATGGACGCGCCTTCGTCTTCATAGCGGCCGAGCATTAACGCCCCGCTACGCACAAGCACAATCCTCTCCAGGAGACAGTTAGTGGAATAGCTAACAGACTTATGTTTCGAATACGCGCTTATTTAACCAATACATGCCTGGCGTGCTTTGATCTTGCAGTCATTGCGTGTTGCTATGTTGCCGTGGTGTGGGTCGAGTTGAGTCCTGCTCAAAATTCCTCATTCCGAGATCTCTCAGCACGTGCCCATCTGATTGGACTTGCCTTTGTTTGGTCGATTTGGATTGCCCTTTCTATTTACTTTGGCCTTTATAAATCACGACGGCTGGACTCACCCTTTGCCGACCTGGGCACTCTGATCAAAACCGGTTTGGCGAGCTGGGTCATACTCGGCAGCCTTGCTCATCAGGTGCCCTCGCTATCCACAACGACCTTCTTTCTGATTCGTTTTGTGATGGTGAATTTCGCGGCTCTTGCAATTGCAAGATCGCTGCTGCGGCTCGCCCTGCGCGAGCTTCGCCGCCATGGACACGACGTCAAGCAGATCGTCCTTGTTAGTTCACCGGAGCTTGGGCAACGGCTGACGGCGAAGATAGAACAGCGCGCCCACTATGGCTACCGCATCCTGAAGGAATTCTTATACGTCGCGAAGAAAGACGATGCTGGACGTTTACTCGCGGAATTTCGGTCATGTTTTCAGTTGTCGCATGTCGATGATGTCATCGTCGGCCTTCCCGCTCACGCGAACGATCTGGCAGCCGAGGTAGTTGCCGAATGTGAGAATCAGGGCATTAACGTCCGCATAGTGCCGGACCTGTTACCGATAATTCAGACCGATACACAAGTGTACGATCTCGATGGCATTCCGTTGGTCAATGTCCGGCTTTATCCAGCGGAGTATTTCGCATATGCGATCTGCAAGCGAGTTTTCGACATCGCCTTCTCCCTGTCGGTTCTAATTCTCCTTTCGCCAGTATTTTTGCTCATCGCGCTACTTATTCGAATTACATCACCAGGTCCGCTGTTTTTCACTCAGGAACGAGTTGGGTTGAACGGCAGAAAATTTAAGATGCTGAAGTTTCGCACGATGCGACAGAACCCTGCTTTGAATCCCGATTCGCATTGGACTGTTCCGAACGACCCTCACGTTACACGATTCGGGCGCTGGTTACGGCGCAGCAATCTGGATGAACTCCCGCAATTCATAAACGTACTCAAGGGCGATATGAGCGTCGTCGGACCTCGACCTGAGCGCCCGTTCTTTCTGGAACGGTTCAGACAAGAGATTCCCGAATACATGGCGCGGCATTACGTCAAAAGCGGAATCACAGGATGGGCACAGGTGAACGGATGGCGGGGCGACACCGCGATCGCCGAACGCGTAGCTCACGATCTTTACTACGTTCAAAATTGGGGTATGAAGCTCGACGCGAAAATTCTTGTTCTGACTCTGATGCGCACGTTCTTTCACGGTAATGCCTACTGATTTCGGGCAGTGTCTAGTTTGGATCGGCAAATTCGGGGTCAGGCACATAAAGCTGATTAGACAAGTGCCTGACCCCACCGCAAAACGATCGGAGTATTGAAGCCATGATGATCGATGATGAACTGACTCCACGGTTGACGAGACGGCTGAAGAAACTTCGGCGCTATTGGCTAAGGATTTTTGCTGGAGCATGCGGGTGCGCACTCCTAGCCCTGATTGTGAGTCTGATCCTGCCGAAGACTTATCGCGCTACGACTTACATCATGGTGTCCGAATCCAAGATTGGTGTTGGATCCAAAGACTCGGCTGCTCTGCAATTGGCGATGCTGCCAACCTTCGTCCCATTCGTCGATAACGATGCGCTCATCGACCAAACCATCAGGAAGTTTCATCTGGACGGTCCACCTCATAACTTGTCGGTCGACCGCTTCCGCCGCCGGAATTACCTGGACGTCCGAATTCCGAAATCGACACGGCTTCTCGAAATAGATGTCGAGTTTCCTGACGCGCGGTTGGCAGCGGACCTTGCGAATGCCCTCACGCTTGGTGCGATCGAGTTCAATGATCGCATGAATGCGACCGATACTTCGGCGACACAAGTATTTTTGAAGAAGCACCTCGACCAGGCGACGGAGGCCTTAACACTCGCAGCGGCCACGCGGGTCAAAGTCCGTGAGGACGCCCGGATCGAAGATCGCGAAAGAGAACTGCAAATTCTCCTGGCTGAAAAGAACGAGTTGACGTCACGATTGGGGGATTTACGTTTGGAGCTGGCACAGGATGAAAGCAGGTCACTGTCACTGAAGCAGGCGTTAGCGAGTGAACCTCCTACTATTCTCCTGAAAAAGAGCATCACGGCAGACCGCTTTCTCGAGGCCGCCGCCGATAAATTGAACTCAGACAAATCGCCGCTTGCGATGACTGAAGAATCTCCAAACCGGACACGCGAACAGATTCAGCGCGATTTGGTCGGCGCCACGGTTAGCGTCGATGCCGAGAGCGCTGCCATGCAGGCAGCGACGACCCGCTTGAAGCGTGTCAATGAAGAGACCTCTGAACTGATTACGCGCCTCGTCACATTGCGCAGCGGCATCGATCGGGCCGACCAGGACTATGCAATGGCGTCCGAGGCCGTCAAAAATGCCAGTCACGAATACCAAACGGCATCGATAACAGTCAGTTCGAAATCTCAGGACATGAAACAAATCGCTCCTGCTCTTGTGCCTGAACGATCGGTGCGGCCGGTTCTTGTATTGAACACACTCGTCGGATTCCTTATGGGGGTTTTGGTCTTCGCTTGTTTCGCGCTTGCGATCGAGAATCGGTACGAACTACATGGCGAGCACGTCTTTGTGGACGTCGGACCTGTCACAGCTCACCGGAGTTGAACAGAGACATGATTGCACTGGCCAGCGCCTTCCAGCGTCGCCTGTTCGTTAATGGTGCGTCGATCTTTGCAGGCGAAGCCAGCGCGCGGCTCGCAACAATTCTTATGGCGGCGGTGATCGCTCGCCGCTTCGGTTCGGGCGCGCTTGGCGAATATGGTTATGCGCTGGCGATAACCAGCATTCTGCTCGTGATTCCAGACCTGGGTCTGCACCTGTTTGCGGTGCGGGAGCTTTCAGTCGATAAGCGACAACTGAGGGATCTTTTCTGGAATATCCATCGCTTGAAATTCATCCTGACCGGCGCAGTGATCGTCTTCGCGCTGTTCTTCGGCCAACTCATCGTCGTTGATGATCGCCGGGCTCTCTTTTACGTGTTGATGGCGCGGGTAGTACTCCAGACTTTCTCTCAGGCCTCGATGACGATTTTCAAAGCGTTCGAGCGAATGGAGTATGTTGCCCTTCAACAGGCGTTTAATTCGATCGTTGTCGTTGCGTGGGCTGGAGCCGCTCTGATATTGCACGCGAGACTGCCATTTGTAGTGATTGCTCTCGCGGTCGGCCAACTGACCGAAACGCTTATCGGTTGGCGAATTATTTGGAGTCGGTTTTCTCCAGGCGCCGTGCCCGCCTGGAATAACAAAATCCTCTATACAATGCTCGGTATTTGCGTCCCGATCGGAATCACCGCGATTCTCGAGGCAGTCAATCTGCGCATCGATATTCTCGTTTTAGGCTCTTTCGTTTCCGGCCGTGTACTCGGAGAATTTCAGGCTGCGGCTCTGTTTGTGGTCGCTTGCTTTTTAATCGCTTCACTGACATTAACGGTTTTGTTTCCGAAGCTTTCCCGCGTTCTGCGCGGACAGTCGGTGCAAGGTAGCGCCTATATTCTGAGTTTGCTGAAGAACAGCCTGCTGCTCACCACGCTGGGCTCCCTTGTGGTCTGGATAGCAGCCCCAAACATAATTTTTATTCTGTTTGGAAGTGATCTGACTTCTGCTGCAACGACACTGCGAATCCTGGTACCTGTACTCCCGTTGGTCTTTCTCAACACGATTCTGTTCTACGTCTTCCTGGCTGCTCGGCGAAGGTTCGTTTGCATGGGCACATTGGCTGTTGGAGTTGGAATTGGTTTGGTCTTGTGCTTCTATCTTTCGGCTCGCTATGGGGCAGCGGGATGTGCGGTCGCTGATGTTGCTCGCGAGTTCATCATCAGTGGGATCTATCTCTACTTTCTAATCCAAGGAAATCACGCCCGAGTTGTGGGTATGGCCTTGCTGAAGGTCTTTCTGGGAGCGACCTTCTTGTTGTTGGTTGCCGTCCTTCTCACTTCAACTATGCGGCATGGCGACCAGTGGCTCGCTGCATGGATCATTTGCGTACTCACGGGCACGCTGTTTTCGCTTGGACTTCCGCGCCGCGGCGAATGGCGACTGCTTACGGACGATCGTTTATGAATCAGTCAATCTCATCGCTTTCACGAAATTCGATATGGCTGACGATTGCTGCGGCTCTTGCTGTGACGGCTGGTGTGATTGGAACACTATCTGATATCTCTGGTGAATTGATCGCCGGCACGATCGTCCTTATTGTTTATGTACTGCTTGCGATGGCGGCTATACGTGAGCCTTTGATATTCGTGGCGGTGTTCTTGTTGGTTCTGGAGCTCTTCCCGCCGCTCTATTTCACTCGATCGGGCGAGACGCCGGTCTACATTTCGTTCTTCCTCCTTCCCATTGCAGTCGCGATTGTCCTCGCTCGTTTTCCCGACATTCACTTTTCGTGGGATCCGATGGCAAAAGGCCTGATGGCCTTCTTGGTAGGCACCGGCTTTTCACTTCCGTTCGCCTGGTGGCTCTCCGGATCAGCAGTAGCGATGGAAGGTCTTTCTCGCTGGTTCCTTTTAAGTCAGGCGGCCCTCGTTTATTACTTGATTCGCGGCTGTGCCCGTCTGGAAGCGACTCGAACCGAACAACGCACGTTTCAGATACTGTTCCTGGGAGCAGTTCTGACTGCGGCTTACGGCGTCATCGACTTCGTATGGCCGATTCCTTTGTCACAGCATCCGCCCGCCGAACAATTCATCTGGCTCAATTCGACAGTTCTGCGCCGGGCGCAGGGAGTTTTTTACGAGTCGTCGAATTTTGCAAATCTTTGCGGATTCTTTCTCGTCGCGGCCACGACAAGCTTTTTATCGCGCAGGGAGCGTTACCTCGGGGTGCACCGGTCGCTACTGAGTCTCTTCATGTCGGTTCTCAGCCTGGCCATTCTCCTTACTTTCTCTCGAAGCACCTGGATCAGCGTGATCATTGCGGTTGTCGTGTCCGTTCTTGTTTCTCCATTCGTCAGGATCGGTCGTGGTGCGTTGGTGTTTCTCGCACTTGCTGTTCCGTTGATCATGCTATGGAGCTATTCCGCCGAGCTTTGGAACTATCTTGTAAGTGCGCGCGTGGGTCGCCTTATCGATATCTTCAGCGATCCTAACGTGGCAACAAGCGGACGTTTCGATACATGGATTCGCGTTTTTTCAATCATGCGTGAGCATCCTCAGTATCTGATCTTCGGGATTGGCTACAAGACGCTTCCAGTCACGAGACTGTTTCACGGCGAGATCATCACTGACAATGGATACTTGAGTCTACTGCTTGAGACCGGTATTTCAGGCCTTGCGGGTCTTCTGATCTTTTCATATTCGATTCTCAAAACATTCCTCAGGCTTGCGCGCTCCGCCGATGATCGTTTGGCTTTTTGGTCCGCCGTCCTCTTTTCAATCTGGTGCGGTGAGCTGGTGCAGTTACTGGCAGCAGACGCGTACACGTACTGGCGCAATATCATCATTCTGGCCGCCTTGATAGCACTTACGGCGAATCTCGCGGAACGGGCGGAACGAAGACGTCCCCGCAATGTGATGCAGTGAAAAAACGGATCCTTGTTCTCGAACAGCAAAGTTGGTCTGGTGGAGCTCAACGCGTGTTGGAGGCGGTTCTGAGTTCAATCAAGGACGATTTCGATCCTGTCATCGCGTTTCCGGACAAGGGTCCTTTTTCTACTGCGCTCCAGAAACGGCATATCGAAGCGCTCACGTTCCCTCTTGGAAAGTATCCGCCCGGCAAAAAGTCTTACAGTGACATGATGGTCTTCGCCCTTCGAACTCTGCTTTGTGCCGCGAAGCTCGCAAGAATCATTCGCCGAAAGCGGATCTCTTTGGTTTACATCAACGGCCCGCGCTGTTTACCGGCAGGCGTTATGGCAGCATGGCTCACCGGCCGTCCGGCACTGTTCCATTTGCATTTGATCCTTACCCGCAAGTCTGAAATTTTCGTCACGATGCTTTGCGCCCGACATGCAACAAAGATTGTCGCGTGCTCGGAAGCTGCTGCAGAGTCTCTGCTCAACGCGGATCGGCGGCTTGTTTCGAAACTGGACGTGTTTTACAGCCCCTTGCTGAAAGAGTTTCGCGGCGTGCGTATACCAATCGAGCACCTCCCGCCTTCCGATCACATCACTATTGGAATCGTCGGCCGAATCACTGAAGTGAAGGGGCATCGAGTCTTGTTCGACGCACTGACTAAGCTGGACCCCGAAGTGAGGAACAAAATTCGGATCATCATCGTGGGCGCGCCGGCACAGGATTGCCTGGAAGACCTTCGCTATGCGCGTGACTTGGAACAATATGGGATGGAAATCGGGTTTCAGGAGAAGATTTCGTGGACCGGGTTTTGTGAGGATCTCGACCGCTGCTACGCCATGATGGACGTTTTGGTGCAACCGTCGCTTTCGGAAGCACTGTCGTTGTCGATTCTTGAAGCGCTGCAAAGAGGAATTCCCATCATCGCCTCACGCACTGGCGGCATCCCGGAAATTGTTCGGCACGAGTTTAATGGTCTCCTCTGCCCAACGGGAGATGACAATGAACTCGCTCGTCAGGTCGAGCGCTTTGTGAAAGACCCATCGCTTCGCGAGCGCTTGCGTCTGGGTGCGCAGACGCGACTTGATGATCGGTTTTCATTGACGACATTCAAGCAAAACATCCGTCGGGTCGTTTACCGGCTATGTGGGGATGATTCGAATGAAGCTGCGGCGGCTCATGAGGGACTATCCGCATGGAAGTAGCGTCGCCGCCCCAGACGAAAATAGCGCTCGTACATCATTGGCTCGTAACTATGCGCGGCGGCGAACGAGTTCTGGAGGCTTTAGGCGAACTTTTTCCGTCAGCAGATTTGTTCACTCTGGTTTATGACAGGTCAAAGATCCCGGCGCCGCTGCGTAATCATCAGATTTCTGGTTCGCTTCTTCAACATCTTCCAAACCCCACTGAGTGGTACCGCCATTATCTTCCCTTGTTTCCGATCGCGACCAAACACCTTGATGTCACTGGATATGACCTCATCATCAGTTCGGATGCGGCTGTAGTGAAAGGCGTCCGGGCCAATCAATGTGCGATGCACATTTGTTACTGTCACAGCCCTATGCGTTACGTTTGGAGTGGTTACGAGACTTATTACAAAGCGGCAGGACCGATCGCGCGGCGCACGCTTTCGGCGTTTCGAAGCTGGTTGCGTAGATGGGACTATGACGCTGCACAGCGCGTTACGCATTTTGTGGCCAATTCCCGGAATGTGCAAAAGCGGATTCGAGATTATTACGGCAGAGACAGTGTCGTGATCTATCCGCCCGTGAATACAGATGTCTTCTCGCCGCCCTGCCTTCAATCGGACGAGGGTTTCTTCCTGTTAGTGTCACAGCTGGTGCCGTATAAGAGAATCGACCTCGTGGTTGAGGCTTTCAGCACGTGCGGAAGGCCATTGCTCGTTATAGGGGATGGGATTGAGCGGAAGAGGCTGGAGATACACGCTGCCCCGAACATCCAGTTTGTGGGATCGCAGCCGCAGAAGGTTGTCGTGGGAGCTATGCAGCAATGCAAAGCTTTTGTGTTCGCGGGAGAAGAGGACTTTGGAATCGTTATGGCGGAGGCCCAGGCCTGCGGGAAGCCCGTGGTCGCTTTTGGCCGGGGCGGCGCAACGGAAATCGTGGATGATGGCGTTACTGGAATTCTATTTCGGGATCAATCCGTTGATGCGCTTCTTCAGGCGCTCGAAGAATTCGAGCGAACCTCGTTCAATCCAACAGCCATTCGCTTGTCGGCCTTGCGGTTCGCACGGCAGCGCTTTCTGTCGGAATTCGGAACGTTCGTCGGGGATGCGATGAAAGGGATTATTCAATGATTATCGGCGAGCTGTCCTCGCTCGAATTCGGGGTGTGGACGTAGGGAGATCCCGGAGTTAGACCGCGCCTGCCATGGAATTTACAAGAGTTTGACTAAAGCCGGACAATTTTAGGCCTTCGGGTTGATAGCCTGCACCTCGAAACTAGGTCACGGAAATGATCATACTGTATAACCCGAGGGCGACCCGACCTTGCAACCGGCGTCTGCCACTGTCCATACTTTCGATGGCCGCGATTCTCGAAGGACGCGAGGAATACGCAATCGTGGACGGTAACCTCGACCCTCATCCCACCGAAAGCGTCGCCGCACTGATTCGGGAACACTCAGTCGAAATGCTCGCTGTCACGGTATTGCCGGGCCCCCAGACAGTAGGGGCGGTCGCAACTTGCCGCCAGATTCGAGCACTCTTCCCGCATGTGAGTATTGTTTGGGGTGGTTACTTCGCCACGAATTACAAAACCGCGGCTCTCAATGCACACTACGTCGATTGCGTCGTTCGCGGACAGGGCGAACACACGTTCCTGGAATTGTTGGATGCAATTCGTGGGCATCGCGATTGGAAACACATCCGCGGGATTTCCTATAAAGACGAGGCCGGAGAACATTGTCACAACCCCGACCGGCCGATGACAACGCTTGACGCGTTTCCCTGGTTTCCCTACCATCGAGTGCCGGTTAACAAATATCTCCTTCCGACATACCTGGGGCACCGCACAGCCGTCCATCAGGCAAGCATCGGTTGTCCATTTCGTTGTAACTTCTGCGGCGTTGTGACGTTCTCGGGAAGCCGCGAGAAGATGGAGTCACCCGCCCGCACCGAAGCGATCTTGCGCCACTTGGTTCAGAAGTATGGCGCGGATGCCGTTCAGTTCTACGACAACAACTTTTTCCTACGCGAAGACCATACGCGAGAGCTTGCCGACCGTCTGCGGCCTCTGAATCTCCACTGGTGGTGTCAAGCTCGGACGGACATCATGATGAGCTACTCCGATACGACGTTTGAGAGCATCCGTAGGGCGGGCTGTAAGATGATTTTTTTCGGCGTTGAATCCGGTTCAAACGAAATCCTCAAGCAGATGAACAAAGACCTGCGCGCAGAAGACACGCTGGCACTAGCTTCTCGAATACGGCGTTTCGACATCGTGCCAGAGTTTTCGATTATCTTCGGTAATCCACAAGACCCGGAAGGCGACACTCGGGACTGCATTAAATTCATTCGCAAGTTGAAACATTTGAATCCACGGTCGGAGATTATCGTGGAACATTACACACCTGTTCCTCAACGCGACCGGATGTATGGAAACGTCGAAGATCAAATCCAGTTCCCCACAACTCCGGATGAATGGGCTACGGATAAATGGCAGAGATTCGCGACGCAGAAAGATCCGAAAACACCTTGGTTGAAACCGAAGACGAAACGGTTGATCGATAACTTCGAACTGGTAGTCTCGTCGCACTGGCCCACCTTACAAGATACAAAACTCCCCAAGTGGGCGCGGCTTGCCCTGCGGGCTTTGAGTATGTGGCGGTATCACCTCAAGGTCTATTTTGCGCCGCTTGAATTGAAGTGGGCACAACGGGTCATCAGTCTTCGCAAACCGAAGGAAGAAAGCTTGTGAACGTCGTATCATCTGCACCTGCCGGACCGACGTCATTCTTGTCCCTCGAGGAAGCTTATGCACGGTGGGCGCCGATCTACGATAGCAATCCGAACCCTCTTCTTGCGCTTGAACAACGATCTCTGACGCCGCTACTCCCCGCAACTGCGCACCGAGCGCTCGATCTGGCATGCGGCACAGGCCGGTGGATGGAACTGCTTTCGACCCGAAATGTAGACGAAGTAGTTGGCATCGATCTGTCGCTTGCGATGCTTAGCGCCGCTCAAAAACGATCCTGCGTTCCTGGTCGTGTGGTACGCGGCGATTGCCTGCATCTCCCCTTCCGCGCCTCTTCACTTGATCTGATCATCTGCTCGTTCGCCGTAGAGCACATCGGTAGCCTGGACAGAATGGGGGACGAATTGGCACGTGTTGCAATGGCCGGATGCGAGGTGTTTCTTACGGAACTGCACCCTGAAGCGCACTCTCGCGGGTGGCGCACAGGATTCCGTGATGAACGAGGCGCCGTTCAAGTGGATGCATCGCCACATTCTGCTTTTCTGATCGCCGAAGCGTTCCGTACTAAGGGCTTTGAACGTTGTGGAATCGTCGATTGCTTCATCAGCAACGAAGAGAGGTCCATTTTCTTGCGAGCTGGGAAGGAACACATTTTCGAAGAGATATGCCGAATTCCGGCGGTTCTGATCGCTCACCTCAAACGAACCAGCGCCACGATACGAGGTTGACTTATGAAATCATCAAAGAAAATCGTTTTCTTTGTTCCCTCTTTTTCGAGTACTGAGGCCACTGCACCTTTAGGCTTGCTGGCGATCAGCACTCCTCTACTCAACGCCGGCTACGAGGTGTGTATCATCGACTCGACGATCACCCCCGACTACAAGAAGCGAATCATGGAAGAAGTAAAAGATGCCTTGTGTCTCGGCATCTCGGTGATCACTGGACCAATGATCCGTGAAACTGTAGAAGTGTCGAAGGCGGTCAAAGCCTGGAACCCCGATTTTCCCGTCATCCTCGGCGGATGGCACCCGTCGCTCTTACCGGGGCAGACACTTGAGGCACCCTATGTCGACATCATTGTGCGAGGGCAGGGTGAAGAGAGCATGCTGCAGATTGCTGAACGCTTGGGCGATGGCGCACCGCTTAACGACATACGAGGCATCGGCTTCAAAGCTGATGGCAAGCCTCACCTGACGCCTGAGCGTCCACTGAAGAGCCTCAACGAAATGCCCGCCAAGGCTTACCATCTCGCTGACTTTGATGCCTACGAGAAGGTTTGCGGCAGGCGCTGGGCTATGTATGTTTCCAGCCTGGCGTGCCCGTTCAACTGTTCATATTGCACGAATGCCGGAGTATACGGACGAAAGTGGAATGCTCTCCCTGCAGATCAAGTTGTCGAGGAAACGGTTGAGCTGACAAGGCGCTATCGACTCGAACTGTTGTGGATGGCGGACGACAACTTCTTAGTTGATTTTGACCGCGCACTTCAAATTGCGGAAGGACTCGTTCGAGCGAAGGCCGCTTTCAAATGGAGTATTCAGGCAACGACTAACATGACTGCGAGATTTACCATCGAAGAACTTCGGCTGCTTCGACGTTCAGGACTACATCAGATCTGCCAGGGGATCGACAGTGCTTCCCCAACGGTCATGAAGCTGATGAACAAAGATTTTCAGCAACTGCCGGACATTTACCAGTCGACAGACCGGTGCGTTAGGGCGGGCGTAATTCCCTCGTTCAACATCATCTTCGGACATCCCGGCGAAGGTCCGCGCGAACGCCGGGAAACCCTGAATTTCATCATGGATATATGCCGGAAGTTTCCCGGCGCAGAGTTCTGGACAAACATCTTTACGCCGTATCCTGGATCTCCCATCTTCCATGATGCAGCGAAACTCGGCGTTGAGGTCCCTCAATCGCTTGAAGGCTGGATCGATTACTTTCCGCGCTACACCGTTCTACCGTGGCTGAACGGCAAGGATCATAAGCGCGTCCAGACGATGCGAGACTACCTGCGCATCGCCTTCGATCGTGCTCCCATAGGCAAGGGTCCGGGACGCCTAGGGAAAGCCATTCAACACCTGACGGCATATCCGGCGCGGGTGCGTTTGAACCGTGACTTTTACACCTTTCCTGTTGAACTGTGGATCAACAGGCAACTGAAAAATATCGTGAAACTACCGAAGCCGAACGTAGACGCCAAGAGGCTCCAACCGGAGACGGCGGCAACAACTTAGAATCCCTCGCCCTTGTGGGTAGGGAGGCCGCGCGGAGCGCGGCTGGGTGAGGGCAGTCGCACTGGAAAGTAATCGCCCTTCTGTCCTCACCCGCCATAACAATTTGCAACGTATAAGCATAGATTCATGTCGCTTCGCGAACTGTTTCATTGCCTGATGTTTGGTCCGACGCCCGTTCGGCAGCAATGTATTCTCGGATTGCGCGATCCGCAGTCGGAAGTCAGCGTTTGGTTGTGCGGTTCGGGCGCACCTTTTGATGTCACAGATAATCACGTTATGGCCTGCGCCCAGCCTCTCATTGTTGCGATTGGTATTCCGAACCAACACTGCCTCCCGAAAATCGGATCCGCGTTTTCACTCCAGTTTCGAGCGGCGAATCAGCGACTCGCAGAAATTGCACTGCGAATGGTCGAGGCGATCGCGATAGGCCGTGAATACCTGTGCCTGTTTCGGGTTCGCAGTTGCAGGAACTACTGCCTTCCGCGGCAGCAGCTTTGGGCGCATTACACACGAGCAGCCTATCGGCGATGGCGGTCGCGGGCTCGGTCCAAAGCATCCGAAGGCCAGATGGCAGCTCGAAAACTGCATTGCGTCTTCGCCCTCTACATCCGTCCTCGTCCCGTGTTTCTAGTGAGTGCCGCCCACGGAGCAGTCAGTAACCTGTTTCCAATGGATCTCGTCGGATCACTAGGCCACGAGTCCTTCGCTCTTGCGCTGCACAGCACGAGTACAGGGTTGAAGCTGCTGACGCAATCGCGCCGGGTTGCCTTGTGCAGCGTCCCGTACAGCAAGGCACCAGTGGTGTTCGTGCTTGGGAAACAACACAATGTATCCTCCATCGACCACCAGAGTTTGCCTTTCTCGATGACCAGGTCGTCAACGTTCAGCCTACCTGTTCCGGAATTTTCATTAAGAGTGCGAGAGATGCAAATCCAAATGGTTCGTCCGATTGGAAGTCACACTTTGTTTGTGGCTAAAACGGTTGAGGACGAACTCTGGAGGGATGACTTGCAGCTGTTCCAAATTCACGGCTTTTACCATGCATGGCGTCAACGGCTACAACGTTCACCGTCACTGGACACTGTTGGAATACCCACCCCGTAACCTACGCCGTGATCGCTAGCTATAGCGCCGGGCCTCAAGGATGACTGTCCAGCAGACGCGGGAAGAATTCCGCGGCAGTGGCCGGATCCTCATCGTATGCGAATTCGTACGCTGGAAGGCGAGCCAGTGCGTCGAGTACAGCTGTCTCCTGCGTCTGGAATCGCAGGTCTTCCTGAAACGAGGCAAATCCGGCCAAAAGCGGTCGTAGCTCCACTTGGGACACTGGAGTAATGCGCGGTTTCGCCGCGACCCCGCGCCGAAGAAAGACGCAACATACGGGGATAACCGGCTCCGCTCTCGCCGGCTGGAATACTCGTTTATCGAAGTAGTGAAACGTGAAATGACGATAATAGAAAGGCTTGGTTACATCGCCAAGTTCCGGCAGAAACTGAAGTGTCTCCGACCGAAAAGCTGCCGGCCAAAAGTCACCCCAACAGACCAGCCTCCCCCCATTCATTTCCAAAAACAGGGCACGGTCTGCATGAAACTGCAGCCCATTCTTCGCCGCTATGTAACTCGCCGTTGTCTTTCCGTTGTTCGGAGCAGCAATAATGATTAGACCTCTACCTGCTGATCCAACGCATGCGGCAAAAATGGTCGTGACTCCCAGACTCGCAGCAGTCAGGCAGAAGAGGTTGCCCAAAAACGGGCTGACCAATCCGAGCAGATCATCTGCCAGTCCTTGAGAAAGGAATGCGATGACTCGCCGCCGCTTCAGATCAACGGCCACAAAGGTGTTTTGACCGAAATGGAGATATCGCAAATCTCCATCTGAAAAGGCGCACTGGCGCGGCCAGGGGGGGACCGCTTCGGGACTGCTCTGGACTACAATTCTCCAGAAAAACTGCGGGTCTCCGACCGGAGGCGAGTACCGTTCGAATAATTGTTCAACCTGGTTGAACAATTGTGAGCTATTGGTTTCAAATCGTATGGTGCGCCCACACATAGTGAATTGGGAGCCGTAGGGAGTGGAGGTAAAACGTCGGAGTGGATCGTGTCTGCCCTGGTGCGGCAGCCTATAACTAGTGGGGCTCACACGCTCACCTTGAAAACCGATGTCGGCTTTGTGAAGTGTTCAGCAAGTTCCTTCGCAACCGTCATGGGATGCTTTCCGTATCGGAGCAGCCAGCTCGGCAGCTCGGTCAACGATCCGATCGTCTGTAGTGAGGATTCGAGAATATCAGGAGACTCGGCGATCAGATCTCTTCCCAAAAGGTCTGCAGCTTCCCGGGAAGCGATCCGCGTTATCTGGATATCGCACGTCTCGCTGCGTTCAAGAAAAATCAGGCAAGATGGTTCACAGCGGCGAATGCGCTCCAGACGCAGCGGCACTTCCGGTTGAAACCGAAAGACAGTTTCTCGTTTATGGATTTCGTTTGGAGCGTGCCCCTTCAATTCTGGAAACCAAGCGTCGGCATCACGACGTAGTTTGAGCTGAGCATGTATTCCCCAGAGTAAGAGTCGATCATCTGCTCGTGAACAATACGTCCGGTCGTCCGAGAGAAATCCGAATCCGCATCGGGCCAGTGCTACAGACAGCGTTGACTTTCCAGACCCACTTGGGCCAAACAGCAGGACTCCCTTTCCCTCTTTAGCGACGCACGCGCAATGAAGCTCGACCACGCCCAGGGAAGAGCTCAATATGGACAGCATCATGGGGAAGACAACGCTTCTCACGTACAAGTGATCGGCCGCCAGCTTGGAAGAAAATCTCCCGATCACCCGACGGTCCGCTAAATCGATCAGCATCGAACTGCCGGCGTCCAGTCCCACAAACACCAGATGGTCCAATCCCCGCGCATACGGCTTCGGCCACGGCGTCGCGCTTTCGAGGCTTTCGTCCGCCCAGATCCTGACGCGAAAATCGACGGCCGCCGGCCGAGACTTCAGTGGAAAGAAGCTGTCGTTGGCAGCATTAACAAGAGACTCAGCGTTAGTCGAAAGCTCGCAGACAACACCAGCCACTTGATAGTGCGTACAGACCGGCGTCCGCGCCTTTATATTCATGAAGTCCGGAGGGGCCATTGGATCCTCGGTAAGCGTGTTGACGGAGCCACTTTATCAAAAGAACAGAACGAAGGAGTCATCCTCCTGTCATTTGTTTGTAATTTTGGGGGAAAGTTTTGACCCCAGCTTTGCCGCTTCAGTGGCTTCGGGTTGTCTCGATAATTGGCTTGACCTAGAATGACGCGCAAGCACGTAATGTCGAAAGGAGCTTTATGAAACGATCAATTCTTCTCGCCATAATTGCAGCAATCGCCGGCACAGCTTTCGCTCAAGCACCGGGCGCCGCTCAAGGTCGCGGCGGCCGGCCGAACATTTTCGCGCCGGAAGCGCAGGCCACAGGTCCTCTTGCAGATGTCGTTCGATCCATGGTTACGGCGTTTAACAATCGGGACACCGCATTTTTTCAGAAATCAATCGCGCAGGACGCGGTTTGGCTCGATGAAGACGGACATCATCTTT
>DATFXZ010000220.1:0-5534 GCA_035315305.1 Terriglobia bacterium
GGTTGTCGTGCCGTCACCGGCGACGTCGCTGGTCTTGGAAGCCACTTCCTTCACCATCTGTGCGCCCATGTTTTCCAAGGGTTCTTTCAATTCGATCTCTTTCGCAACCGTGACGCCGTCTTTCGTGATAGTCGGTGAACCAAATTTTTTGTCCAGCACGACATTCCGACCCTTCGGTCCAAGTGTAATCTTCACCGCGTCAGCAAGCAGGTTGATACCGCGCAGGATCGCCTGCCGGGATTCTTCGCCATGGACAATCTGTTTTGCCATTGGTCCTCCTATTTCCTGCCGGCCGCTTTTGTGCCGGACGTTGCCAAAATGCCCAGGATTTCATCTTCGCGGAGAATCAGATAGTCGGTGTCTTCAACTTTGATTTCCGTTCCAGAATACTTTCCGAACAGAACACGGTCGCCTTCTTTGACTTCCAGCGGAATCACTGTCCCATTCTCCAGCCGCTTCCCTGTTCCAACGGCCACAACTTCACCCTCCTGCGGCTTCTCTTTGGCTGTGTCCGGAATGATGATCCCACCACGAACCGTTTCCTGTTCTTCAATCCGCTTAATCAGAACACGGTCATGCAATGGTCTTACTTTCATGGTCTCGTCTCCTTTTGCCTTTTGTTTTAATAGTATTACAAAGGTGTGTTAGCACTCGGCTAAACCGAGTGCTAATTTTAGAAAGGGCAGTCGAACCGTGTCAATAGGGTTTCTGAGAAGCGGCTGTCGCTTTGACGAATCTTGGTTTCGTCTCTAAATTCGCAAGCTGACTCGTCGCCAGGTAGACCAACCTGGCCGCCTTCTCCAGCTTCGGATAGTTGATCTTGTCGGCAGTGTCCCGCGGAGTGTGATAATCGGGATGAAGTCCTGCAAAGAAGAAAACCGCTGGAATTCCGTTTTGAAGAAATGACCACTGGTCGCTGCGGCGCATCAAATCTTCGGCGCCGAAGTCGTAGCGAAAGTGGAGAGTCAGCCCGATCTGATCATTCACCCGCGCAATGACCGTTTTGAGATCGGGACTGAAGGCGGTTCCAAGAACGTTTAACGTATTCGCATTGTCGAGGGCGCGCTCTTCCGGAACATCTTGCGACCGATTTCCGGGATGTTCTTCATTGCGACCAATCATATCCATCTGAAACATTGCAATCGTGTGATTCAGCGGAAAGGCTGGGTGGCTCACATAGAAGCGGCTGCCAAGCAGACCTTTTTCCTCTCCGGCCCACGCGGTCAACAGCACACTTCTCGTAGGCCGCGGTGATCCCTGGCCAAACGCCTCCGCCAGTTCTAGGAGCGCAGCGGTTCCGGAACCATTGTCGTCGGCGCCATACCAAATCTGTCCGAAGGCTTCGCCATCGTGGTCATAATGCGCCCCAACAACGACGACCTCGTTCCGAAGCCGAGCATCGGAGCCTTCAATGAGTCCCAGCACATTCTGGGTACCATGCAACTTTCGTTCAACATCGACTGTGAGCACCGCAGTAATGTTCGCTTGCGGCTTGCGAAGTTCCGCCAGAAGTTGGCGGCCTAAATCCGAGGGTACAACAACGATCGGGATCTGCGGATAATCCGGCACGTCCACGCTGGCCATCGCGGTCAGCCGAACCGGGAGATCGTCTCTGAAATTTTCAGCTAGATTCGCGATACGACTCCGATTATTGTCCGGCAGATTCTGAACGATGATGGCTCCGATCGCCCCAGCAGCCTCCAGCTTCCGTCCCTCGGTCGCATTTGTCGGAAATTCCGGGTCATCGGAAACAATGCGGTCTTCGAGTTCGACTGCGATTTTGCCGTCCAGACGGACGGCACCGGGCCGGTTGTCCTCAACCAACTCAAGCGGACCGGCTACGGTGCCGCTTACAGACCAAAGCTCCGGAATGAAGTCTGTGCGCGGCTTCAGATCAAGACTGGCGCTGTTGCTACGGATTCGCAACTCATTGTTGGACCCAAGTCGCGACGAATACACATTGAACCCTTGATAGTAGGTGCCGGCATCACCTGCCGGCTTCAGACCATTTTTTTCAAAAATACCCGCGATGTAGTCCGCGGCCATATTCAATTCGGGAGTGCCGTTGCCCCGTCCCTTGAATTTCTCTGAGGCGATGTAAGTTAGTTTCTGCCGCAGTTCTTCCGCGCGAATCGAATCAAGACCGGTCGTCGCAGGGCTCTGCGCCGCGCTTGAAAAGACCAGCCAAACGATGAGGAATGACAAAAAGGCGACGGTGCTGTGGGACCGCAGATTAAGAAGGCGTTGCACTATGCGCACCATTCCTGACTCGGGAATCCTGTACCCAATACAATACTTCCTCAGGACTATCGACCGTCTTGATGATGTCAAGATCTTCGGCAGCGATCATTTTCTCACGCAGCAGCGTGCTGCCGATCCAATCGAGCAAACCTTTCCAATATTCCTTGCCAACGAGAATGACGGGGAACGGCTTTATCTTACGTGTTTGGATCAGCGTAATAGCCTCAAATAGTTCGTCAAGGGTGCCGAAGCCGCCGGGCAGAATCACGAATGCGATAGAGTACTTCACGAACATCACTTTCCGAACAAAGAAATATCGGAAGTTCAGAAGCTTGTTCGCATAAATGTTCGGTTTCTGTTCCAGAGGTAATTCGATATTCAATCCAACGGAAATGCTTCCGCTCTCAGTGGCACCCTTGTTTGCAGCTTCCATCACGCCGGGTCCGCCGCCGGTAATAACCGAATATCCGTTCTTTCCCAGCAACGCGGAAATCGCTTGCGCCTTCTCATATCCTGGACTACCTGGCAGCGATCGGGCGGAGCCAAACATTGCTACAGCCGGAGGGATTTTGGCGAGCATTTCAAACCCTTCGACGAATTCCGCCAAGATGCGAAAGATTCGCCACGTGTCCTTACTCGTGAAATCGTCGATGACATATTGCTCTTCAATGCCGTTCCGTTTCATGACTGAAAACCTCTTTGACTTTAAAAAACCATTCTAGTATTTAGGACAACATGAGTACCGAGATCTCTTTCTGTCCGGTGTGCGCCGGAAAATTAGACGCCAACGAGGATGAACAGTACGTTTGCGAAGATTGCGAGAGCCAGTTCTTCATTCAGTTAGTGGAAGAAGGAGAAGAAGATGAAGAAGAGGAAGAACTCTAGCGATCTTTCTTGAATTGCCGGTATTCAGCGTCCATGACCTTCTGCCTGAAATCACTGCCAGCCATCACAATCGTCTTGCACATCTCGTATAGTCTCGAACGCATCTGATCACCAATTCGGTCCCGCAGCGAGTAGAACACACCTTTCCGCGTACTCAGCGGGTCTTCGCTATCTAAGTAATTAGTTGTGAAAATCGTCACTTTACTCTCGCTGTACCGGTAATTGAGGATGTAATTGACTGTATCCTTCACCCAATTCGAACGGTCTATGCCTTGCGCTCCTAACTCATCCAGCACGAGCACATCCGTGTCCAAAACCGGCTCCAACAACGATAATTCCGACGATTCGGAGATAGGGCTATAGGACATCTGAATTTCTTTCAGTAGTTCAGGGAAGGCACGAAACATGCAGGGGATGGCTTTACGTTTCATTAAGGCCTTGATAATAGACACGGCTAGATGTGTCTTTCCAACGCCCTGCGGTCCCATGAACAATAGACCAATCGGAGTAGTGCCCGGAAACTCCGTTACAAATGTTTCCGCGGCTAACTTTGCAAACTCGATGGATTGGGTCGTGTGCTTCTCATGCAGAAAAAAACTCTGAAGCTCACAATGAGCATAGCGTGAAGGAATTCTGGCATTGGCAATAAGCCGATCAATGCGGGCCTGCCTGAAACAGTCGCAGCGCTGCACGCCGGCAACGCCATTTTGGACGAGATGAACCCAACCAGACCCATTGCATTCAGGGCAACCTGGTAGGCCGGTTGGGTGAGCTTGGTTCTTACTCACCGGGGAATTGTACACGAAGTGACTTTACACGCGATTTCTCGAAACACGTTCGCTTTCAGTTCAAGTATCCCAACAACTGTTTCGCACGCTGAGAACGTCTGAGCTTGCCAAGAGCCCGTTCTTCGATCTGGCGGATCCGTTCGCGAGACAGCTTCATGTCCGATCCAATTTCCGCAAGCGTCTGGGGTTCGCGATCGCCCAAGCCAAAACGTCGCTCGATAATGACTCTTTCCTTGTCATCCAGTTGCGAAAGTAACGCTTGGAGCTGCTCCTCGAATGATCGGGCGATAAGAAGTTCGTCCACAGGCGTGACGCTCTGGTCTTGAATCAGTTCTTCCAGACGCATTTCCGCACCTTCACCAATCGGGGTATCCAATGACACTTCGGTCGGCGTACCCTCCATCATTTCGCGGACGTCCTGCTCTTCCATTCCAAGGCCTTTGGAGATTTCGTCGACGCTCGGACGGTGTCCCAGCTCTTGAGTAAGACGAGCAACCTTGCTGTCGAAACGGTACAATTCGTGTTTCAATTTCGGCGGAAGTCGGAACACTTGGCCGTGATGTGCAATCGCGGCCAGGATTGCCTGTCGAATCCACCAACTCGCATACGTGATGAAGCGGACGCCACGTCCGGGATCGAAACGCGAGACCGCCTCGATCAAACCTAAATTGCCCTCGTTTATCAACTCGTGCAGAGGATAACCTGACCGCGCATACTTTTTGGCCATGGCGACTACAAACCGCAGGTTGGCTTCAATTAATTTCTGGAAGGCTTCTTCATCACCTTTTTGAGCACGCGCGCCAAGTTCTTTTTCCTCTTCCGGCGTCAGCTGCGCAAATCGAGAAATTTCCTTCAAATAAAGACGGAGCGTGTCCGGCCCTTCAACGACACGTTCGTATGGAATAGTTTTCATAAGTTTTCGTTTCTTTCTGTTTTTCGCGTCCTCGCCAGCGTTACATGCGGAGGGGTCACTTTTACAAGGGCGTTATGTATTTTCTGATTGAGTTCAGGCGAGCGGTTCGCCAACTCATGCTCGACATATTCAATGAACTCTTGAATCTCGCGCTGCATTTCTTCAAGCCGCTGCCGCATGTTGAGAATGACCTCAACACCGGCCAGGTTCACTCCAAGATCCCGGGTTAGATTCAAAATGACTTCCAGCCGCTCGAGATCTTCTTGAGTATATAGACGAGTATTTCCCTCAGATCGTGAGGGCTTCAGCAACCCTTCACGCTCATAGAGACGCAATGTCTGGGGATGGATGTCGTAGCTTTCGGCGACTGCACTGATCATGTAAGCCGCCTTGCCTTTTTTCTTTCGTTCCATGGGTCATCACCAGAGTTTCAACCTTGGGTCTTCCGGATTCAATTTCGCAAGTTCTCGCAGAATCTGTTTCGAACGTTCGTCTGCGACTCGCGGAACGACGACTCGAACTTCCGTATACTGGTCGCCGCGCAACCCTGGATTCAGAAGTGAAGGCGTCCCGCGTCCGCGCATGCGAAGCACCTGACCGCTTTGCGTTCCGGGCGGGATGCGAACGACCGCAGGACCGTCAATCGTCGGAATCTCGATCTTCGTTCCAAGGGCAGCTTCCGTGACCGTCAGCGGAATAGAGCAATG
>DATFXZ010000221.1:0-12588 GCA_035315305.1 Terriglobia bacterium
TCAGTTCAACGAGACACAGAAATCATCGTCGTTGATAACTCGAACGACGGAACCGATGCCATCGTTCAGCAGGAATTCCCTTCGGTCAAGCTGGTGCGTTGTTACCAGGGTAAGCTGATCCCGGAACTGTGGGAGGTTGGAATCCGTTGTTCCCGTGGAGACATTGTAGCGTTGACGTCAGCACACTGTATTCCAGCGAAAAACTGGATCAATGAGATATCGCTGGCGCACCATGATCCGTATGCAGGAATAGGTGGGGCTATCGAGAACGACCCTAGTGGTGGATGGGTTTCGTGGGCCATCTACTTCTGCCGTTACAGTCCTTATATGTTGCCGTTTTCCGCTCGGGTTGTGCATGACTTTGCGGCCGACAATGCTTCGTACAAGCGTTCAGCACTCAATGCTTGCCGATCGGCAATGCGAGAAGGCTTTTGGGAAACATTCATTCACGCAGAAATGACAAAGTCCGGAGCGACGCTTCTTCTGATGCCGGCCATTGTCGTCTACCATCGCCAATCCTTCAGCTTCGCAGGTTTCATGCGTCAACGGTTTCGGCACGGTCGCCGATTCGGGAGTGAGCGAGTTCGACACCTTTCGTTTTCCCGTCGAATGGCACTCATCGCAATGTCACCTTTCATTCCGGCCTTATTGTTCTTCCGAATCACACGCCGAGTGATGACTCGCAAGAGACATTTTGCAGAATACTTTCTTGTTACGCCCATTCTCGTCTTGTTTCTCTTGAGCTGGTCCGCAGGTGAACTTACGGGCTATGTGTGGATACACACAGAAACCAGGCAGGGGACCGTCTGACTATGCCTCGACTCTCAGTGATCATCGCTTCAGTAAATGGGCTGCCCAGCATAGATGATTGCTTGTCTTCACTAGAGAAAGAGGCACGTGAAGTCGACTGCGAAGTGGTAGTGGCCAACCGTTGCCAGGATGGGACGGCCCAACATATCGCGCAAACGTTTCCGTGGGTAAAGCTTCTCACTTTTTCACGACAACTCAGCGTTTGGGAACTCCGTGCGCGTGCCCTCGCGGAGGCATCCGGCGATATCATCGTCGTCACAGAGGACCACTGCATTGTACCCGAGGGCTGGGTTTCGGAGATTTTGAAAGCCCATCAACTCGGTTACATGGTGGTGGGCGGAGCTGTTGAAAACGGTATGACGGATCGGATTATCGACTGGGCCGCATTTCTCTGCGAATACAGTTCTGCGATGCTGCCGATCCCGGCAGGTGAGGTGGATGGCATCCCGGGTAACAATGCCGCATATAAACGCGAGGTTCTCAAGCTTGACGATTGCTCAACAGACCGCAGTTTCTGGGACTGGTTTTTACATGAAGAATTGAAGAAAAACGGCATCCGATTTCTGTCCGTTCCGTCAATCGTGGTCCATCACACGAAGAGATTCGGCTTTCTCCAGTTTCTCGCGCAGCGTTTTCACTATTCGCGATCCTTTGCGGGCGTGCGCCGGTCACTCATCTCGCCTTCCAGGCGTGTTGGCTACCTATTAGCATCGCCGTTACTTCCGCTTGTGATGGCATCGCGCGTAGCGCGCAATGTGCTCATCGATAAAAGGCGGTGCTACAGGCAGTTCGTTCTGGCAATCCCGTCCTTATCCGCATTCTGGGTGAGTTACGCGATAGGTGAGTTCGTTGGATATCTGCTGGGCCCAGGCTCAAGCCTGAGCAGAATCGAGTGATGCCGAGTGCGGCCTGCGAGAATGTCAGTCATCATAGCAGCTTGGAACGGCTCAACAGCCCTGCGGCAATGCTTGACCTCGCTGATGACTCAGGTCGATGCAGCGGAAGACGAAATCATAATCACTAGTAACTTCGATACTGACGATCTTCATGACCTGCTTTTCTCGTTCCCATCCGTCAGACACGTGAGTCTTGCTTCGGACACTGACGTTCCAAACTTACGATCCCGCGGGATCGACCTGGCTCGGGGCGACATCATCGCGCTATTGGAAGATCATTGCACCGTCGATCGTCACTGGTATGCGGAGATTCGAAAAGGTCACGAACTACCATATTCGATCGTAGGGGGCTCGGTCGAAAATCACAGAGTCAAAAGTAAACTTTCCTGGGCTGTTTATTTTTACGACTATGGAAAGTACATGTTGCCTGGTGTTGGACGAATCTTCACCTCACTCTCAGGTAACAACATTTCATACAAGAGAAACGTACTGGAGGAGGTTCGTGACCAATATAAGGACGGCTTCCACGAAACGTTTATCAATCAATCATTACAAAGGCGCGGTTACGACCTCTACTTCATGCCCTCTGCAGTTATCTACCACAATAAGTCGTATGCACTGAAAAGTGCTGTGATCGACAGTTATCATCATGGCCGGCTGTTCGCCGCCCGCAGAGTCGCCAGACCTCAACTTGCTTTGCGTGCTTTTCGGGGGCTCGTCTCTCCACTCTTGCCATTCCTGCTGCCTAGTCGAGTTCTGATAACAACTGTGCGCAAACGGAGACACCTCATGGAAGTCGTCGCTTGTTTTCCATACCTCTTCCTATTAATGACCGCCTGGTCTTGTGGCGAATTTTGCGGGTACCTCTTAGGCGAAGGTGCAAGCGCGGGAAAGTGGAAGTAAAAAAGTTCTGCCCCGAGGATGTCCTTCATTCTCATGCGCATAGGTGTTGATGCGTGCTGTTGGTCGAACCGCAGAGGTTTCGGCCGTTTCACAAGAGAGCTGTTGCAGGCGCTGGTCGAGACTGACAACAAGAATGAATATTTGTTGTTCGTCGATCGCTCCACAGCTGACTCTTGTGACTTGCCCAGCGCCGCCCAAAAATTCTTGGTTCAAACGGACGTCTCCCCGACGCAGGCGGCTTCCGCTTCAGGACGGAGATCGTTCACAGATCTATGGGCTTTCAGTAAAGAGGTTTTGAAGCACCGCTTGGATTTGTTCTTTTTTCCTGCCGTGTATTCCTACTTCCCAATCATCAATCGAACGAAGGTCGTTGTAACGCTCCATGACGCTATTGCCGAACGCCATCCAGACCTGGTCTTCTCCAACAAAAGACTCAGAACCTTTTGGAACTTGAAACGAGAAGTGGCAGTACGTCAAGCAAACGTGATTCTCACTGTCTCCGAGTATTCGAAGCGGCAACTGATAAGCGAGTTGGGTTTGAGCGAAAATCGGGTGAGAGCCATTTCAGAAGCCGCACACTCCACTTTTAAGGTTTTACCGAGAATCGACGCCGGGTTCAAATTGCCGTCTCGATATCAAGTTGATACCGACACAAGGTTCATGTTGTATGTCGGAGGGATCAGTCCCCACAAGAACCTGGGCGCTCTCGTGAGTGCGTTTCAGCGCATAACGTCCGATCCCTCCTTTGCCGATCTCAAGTTGGTGCTTGTGGGCGACTATGAAAATGATCCATTTCTCTCTGCTTATACTGACGTAAAGCGGAAGATCGTCGAATGTAACGTCGGAGACAAAGTCGTCTTTACGGGTTACGTTCCCGATCAAGATCTCGCGATTCTATATAACGCTGCGACTCTCTTCGTACTGCCGTCGTTGGAGGAAGGATTCGGCCTGCCTGCAATTGAAGCTATGGCATGCGGGACTCCCGTCGTGTGTAGCAATCGTGGTCCGTTGCCAGACCTCTTAGGTGATGCTGGCTGCTTTTTTGATCCTTGTAACGTAGAAATGATGACTTCCGTTCTAAAAAGCGTTCTGGCAGATGACGCGTTGAGAAAAACGATGCATGAGAACGCCATCAGAAGAGCTCCGGGATTCACTTGGGGCCAGGCAGCGAAAGACACCCTCCGAATCTTTGAAGAAGTCTGCGGACGGGCGTGAACCTATGGCGGAACTGCTCAAGTTCTGCATGATCACAACCTTCTATCCGCCATACCATTTCGGCGGCGACGCGATGTACATATACCTCCTTACCAACGAACTGGCGCGTCGCGGCCACCAGGTTGATGTCATTCATTGCAAGGATGCGTACATGCTCCTCCGGACCGATGACGCATTGGGTGAATTCCCCAATCACGTTAACGTACGCACTTATCCTCTGAAGAGCTGGGCAGGTTCTTTATCGCCGCTTCTAACTCAACAAACCGGCGTCCCGTTTTTTAAACGTCGAGCGATTAAGAGCTTGCTGAAGACAGAGGCCTACGACGTCATTCACTACCACAACACCTCGCTTGTCGGGATAACCGCCTTAGGTTACAGCGATGCCGTGAAGCTCTACACCACACATGAGCATTGGTTGGTCTGCCCAATGCATGTGCTTTGGAAGTTTGGCCGTGAGGTTTGCACGACACGTAGTTGTACGCTTTGCCAGATACGGGGCGGCAGACCTCCGCAGCTATGGCGGCACACAAGTCTGCTCAGAAGAATGCTGCGACATGTCGATTGCTTTATTGCGCCAAGCCGTTTCACTCTGAAAAAGCAAATCGAGCTTGGATTGACGGTTCCAATTGTCCACATGCCGCACTTTCTTCCGAAACGGGCTGGGCCGATTTCAGCGAGTACCAGCAAACAATCTCCTAACGGTGGCCGACCATACTTTCTGTTTGTCGGACGCCTGGAAAAGATCAAAGGAGTTCAAAACCTGATCCCGATATTCAGAAAACGTAGCGAATACGATCTGCTTATTGCCGGTGCCGGCGAATACGAGGGCGCCTTGCGGAGCCTGTCGGTAGGAGCTTCTAACATCACGTTCCTCGGCAAGCTGAATCAGCAGCGGTTGGCCGAGTTATACAGTGGTGCCGTTGCAGCCCTCGTCCCCTCCATCTGCTACGAAACGTTTAGCTTTGTGATCATCGAAGCCTTTTCCATGAAGACTCCTGTCATTGTCAACAATCTGGGTGCATTACCGGAGCTCGTTGCGGACAGCGGCGGCGGGATTGTTTACAACAACAACGATGAGCTCATGCGAGCGCTCGATAGTCTGGCGAAGAATTTCAGCTTGCGAAACGAACTTGGGTTGAAGGGATACTCAGGCTACCTTTCACGTTGGACCGAGGACGCCCATATAGAGCAGTACCTGCAGCTGATCACAAGATTACGTGAACAGCGAAGGGCAGAACAGTTGTCATGAGGATTGGATGGAATGGAGATCCCCTCCCGCTTCTCACTTACCACTCCATTGATGACGACCGGTCGATTCTTTCCACAAGCCCCGCAGCATTCCGCCAACATATACAGTTTTTAAGCTCACACTCATTCCGCAGCATTCGATTATCGGAATTGGTTGAGCTGCTCCATAAGAAACGGCCGTTGCCGCCTAAGCACGTTTGCCTGACCTTTGATGATGGATACCAGAACGTCTACTCGGATGCATTTCCCGTACTCGAGGAGCATGGTTTCACTGCAACGGTGTTCGTCGTCGCGGGCTACTGCGGCCGATACAATGACTGGCCTGGCAATCTAAGATCGTTGAAACGGGCTCCTCTGCTCTCTTGGAACCAATTAAAAGAGATGACGAGGTTCGGGATTGAATGCGGGTCTCACACCCTGACACACCCGGACTTGACCCGCATACCGGTCCGGCATGCCGAGGAAGAGATCATTCAGTCGAAGCGTGAGATCGAGGACAAGACAGGGCAGTCCGTGACCCTTTTCGCTTATCCCTACGGAAACTATAACTCGCGTACTCGGGCAATAGTAAGAGGACACTTTAGCGGAGCATGTTCCACTAGATTGGGAAATGTCCGCACCGGAGCTGACCCGTACGCCATCAGGCGTATTGACTCCTGCTTTGTTTCGAATGTAAGACGATTCAGCAAGCTGACGACAAGCTCTCTCGCTGGCTATCTGCAGGCGAGACAGGTTCTCCGAGACTTGAAAACTCTGCTCTGACGGCGTCGCGTGAGCTCAAGCCGTAACGAAAAGTTTGCTTTGGATTCCTCCGTGCGACAGGCGCTGCGGGCCGTGACGTTTGCCTGCCCATTCTGTCGAGCCCCACTCTCGCAGCCGAATGAGGGTGAGTGTTACGGTTGCCAAACCTGTAAGAAAGAGTATCCGTCATGTGCGGGCGTTCCGGACTTTCGTATTTTTCCTGACCCCTTCTTCAGTGTGGATGAGGACCGGGTTCGGTCGGAGTTGATCTTAGGACGACTAGATCGGTATGACTTTACTCAGCTCGTTGAGTATTACTGGTCGTTAAGTGAGATCACCCCTCCTCTGTTACGTCGCAAGTTCGTGCGTAGCGCGCTGCTGGGGGAGCACAGAGCACAGCGCATCCTGTCAAACTTTGAGGACGGCACGTTCAGAACTACTATTAAGGCCCGAAGAGTGTTAGAGGTTGGTTCAGGAAACGGAAACTTTCTCATCGTTGCTGCACAACATTTCCCTCAAATCATCGGCGTTGATATAGGCATGCGCCATTTGCAGATCGGCCGCCGGCGTTTCATCGATCGTGGCGTTCCTGTTCCGGCGCTGGCATGTTGTTGTGCGGAATGTCTCCCTTTTCCTGATGGGTACTTCGACCTGATCGTCATGTCGTCAACTCTTGAATTCGTACGAGACCAGGAAAAAGTACTGTCGGAGTGTGTGCGCACACTCGCGCCGGGTGGGATGCTATACATTCAGACCGTGAACCGGTATTCCATCGGCTCTGATCCATATGCGTATTTGTGGGGCGTCGGTTTCCTGCCACGCGCCTGGCAGGCAGGTTACGTACGATGGCGTCGGCAAGCCGTTTATAGCCATATCAAGACAATCTCCCTGCGGGAATTGAAGCGTCTTACGGCCAACCAATTTCGCCAGAGGGAGATTGCACTGCCGGATGTTCCAGCCTCTGTCCTATCCCAGTTTGAATTCACTACTCGTTTACAAATTCGTGTTTATCAAGCGTTAAGAAGCTCACCCATTCTGCGGGACCTGCTGTCAGCAGTTGGACCGGGTTGGGAGGTACTGCTTCGTAAGGCGTAGTGCGCCGTCTGCTCAAAATACTTCCTCATCACACTACGGTATGCAAGGACCACGTTTTATTTCAGTGATCGTCCCCGTGTTTAACGGCGCCCAGTGCCTTCGTCAATGTCTCGGGGCGCTTGCAGAGTCCTCCTACCAGCATTATGAAGTCATCGTGGTTGACGATTGCTCGACCGATAACACTGCTGAAATCGGCCGAGCAGCGCGTGTTAGCGTACTGCAAACGGCCCGCCGTTCCGGACCCGCATCCGCTCGCAATTTAGGTGTTCAGCACGCGCGCGGGGACATTGTGTTGTTCGTCGACGCAGACGTCGTTGTTCGGCCCGATACGCTGACGCGAGTAGCTGCGCAGTTTGAGATGAATCCTACTCTGGCGGCAGTTTTCGGCTCCTATGACGACGATCCATCGGCTAAGAATTTTATTTCCCAGTACAAGAATCTCTTCCATCACTTCGTCCACCAGAGATCGAACACCGAAGCTACGACTTTCTGGGCCGGCTGCGGTGCCGTCGATCGAAAGGTTTTCTTGGAAGTCGGAGGCTTTGACGCCAGGCGGTACGATAAACCTTCAATTGAAGATATCGAGCTCGGATACAGGATACGCCGCCACGGCTATCGCATTCTGCTGGACAAAGCTCTTCAAGCCAAGCATCTAAAAGAGTGGCGATTAGCTTCGCTGCTACGCGCAGACATTCTTTGCCGCGCCATTCCGTGGACGAACCTGATGCTGGAGAGGAGGGAAAACACGAACGACCTTAACCTCAAAACCTCCGACCGGATTAGCGGAGTGTTAGTCGCGCTCCTGATTCCGACAGTGTTAGCGGCGCTTCTGTGGCAGGCCTTCTTTTATCTCATCGGTGTAATTTTGGCAGTAATCATAATCTTGAATGCAACGCTTTACCGATACCTACTTCGCAGGAAAGGACCATTCTTTACGGTGCGCGCATTCTTCATGCATATTCTGTATTACTTTTACAGCAGTACCACTTTCGTGTTGTGTTCGTGCTGGTACTTGGTATTTGGGAAGCAATAGAACAATACACTAGCCCAACAGGGACACACACCCTTCACGCCTCTCCTCACCGCCGCCCTACTTCTCACCTAAGCCCGCGATCATATCGCCTTGCCCGGTGCTGCTTGTTAGACAACAAATCAATCCGATGAAATCAGGCAGCGCTGCAGCAGAGTGCTCCAGAGTCGTGCGAGACCTTCTTCGGGGGTTTCGCGATCAGAATGAATAGTCAACTCTGGCGAAGGCGGTGGTTCGTAAGGATCGTTGATTCCCGTGAAGTGTAGAATCTCGCCCGCCAGAGCTTTCTTATACAGCCCTTTAGGGTCTCGGCCGATCAAGACTTCCAACGGGCAGTCCATGTGCACTTCGACAAAATTCGGAATTCGGGCCCTCACGTCCTCGCGTGCGCGGCGATACGGCGAAATCGCCGCCGCTATCGCGATGACACCGTTTCTTGAAAGTATTTCGCAAACGAAGCCGATTCGGCGGATGTTCTCATCCCGATCTTCTTTGGTGAAGCCCAGGCCTTTGGATAGGTGCGCACGAACAACATCGCCGTCGAGGACTTCCACTTTGCAACCTAACCGCAGCAAGCGCCGCTCCAGCAAACGCGCAGCTGTCGTCTTGCCGGAACCGGAAAGGCCGGTGAACCAAACAGTGAAACCTTTATTCGGCGACGTCACCAGATCGATGATGTCGTTGGAGAGATTGATGTCAAGAAAAATCCGCTGGATGAAGCAGGATTCCATCCAAGTGCAATCGGAAGATCTATCGTAGGGCCACGCGGGGCTCCGGAAAACTCTCAGGTCTCGGCCTTTAGGAATTAGCAGGCCTGCGGGTGAACAAGAGCCGAACCCTGCGGTTACGCGTACCGAAAAGGATTCTGAGGGACCGCACCGAAGTCCTTCACTTCTTCTATCGCAGATGGATTATTACCTGCATACGCTCTCAGTGCGGTTTTTGTCGGTACCAAACTGCTATTCGTTTAAGCAGGCGCGGGCCGAAGCCCTCTTCCACCTGGAGAGCGTGGGAGCTTTTTCTGACGGAGAACAACATTGCCGAGCGGAGATTCGTTCGATCTCTGGAAATTCTGCGAGGAGCGATGCCGGCGGCTCGCGCGACTCCCCAGCATGGTTTTTGCAGGCGGCTCCGTTACGTTCGAGGAACTCTTTCGAACGTCGGAGTTGCTAGCCGCTGAGCTCGCGAAGTCAGGAATCCACGAATCGACCGTTGTCGCGGTTATCCTTCCCAACTCTGCCTTCTTTGCGCCAGCAGTGCTCGGCCTCTTTAAGCTTGGCGCGACTGTAGCTCTGGTTTCTCCGAAGTGTGGTTCTGGTGAGCTGCAAGCTATTAAAGAAGGCATCCATCCCGACTTTCTTTTATGCACCGACGCGTTCACTACCGAACATTCGGCTCATTTGGGCGTCACCCGCACTGAACCGATCACATCCTCTCCGCTTCTGAAAAATTTGGTAGTCGGCCGGTGGTTGCGATCGGAGTCCGCCGTGACGACCGTTCCGGGCACCGCTGTGGTGAAGATCAGCTCCGGTTCTGCTGGCGTTCCTAAGGCGATAGCTTTATCTTCCGCGAACGTTGTTACAGGGGCGACGACAGTAGTTGAAACGTTGCAGTGCACGCCTATCGATAGAATTCTTTGTGTCACGCCGATGTGTCATTCGTATGCGTTTGATCTCGGCGTTCTCACGATGCTGGCGTCGGGCGCTTCGTTAGTCATCCACGACGCTTTCGTGCCTAGACAAGTTCTTACAGACATCTCTGCCCTCAACGTTTCGATCCTTCTTGGGGTGCCGAGCATGTACCGGACTTTCATCGATCTGCGATTGGCGGCTGTTCCGGATCTCTCTCGCGTGAGGCATCTTTTATCATGCACTGCGCCGCTCTCACCTCAGACGATCACCGCGTTTTGCGAACGATTCCACGCGCCGATCTGTCAACACTACGGCTCGTCGGAAACGGGCGCAGTAGCCATGCACATACGCGAAGAGGTTCGAAATCGCCTCAACTCTGTTGGTAAGGCGATGAGAGGTGTCACCATCCAAATCGTTAACGCAGACGGCGCCGAGGTGCCAATCGGGAATGAGGGCGAAATCGTGGTTACCAGCGCCGCCGTCGGCATGGGATATCTGATGGGGCGCCCGAATGGACCATCGCCGTTCAATAGAGCATCGTTTCGTATGGGAGACCGAGGACTGATGGACCGCGACGGCTTCCTTAACGTGACAGGCCGCATGGACGACATGATTAACGTAGGCGGCTTCAAAGTGTCGCCGCTTGAGGTCACGCATGCGCTGCAGCGTTGCTCAAAGGTTCGAGAAGTCGCCGTCCTCGGTGTGAAAGATCCCTTCGGAGAATCTGCGGTTTATGCGGCGGTCACCTTGACAGGGCCGGCAACGGAACAAGAACTTCTGGCATTCTGCCACACGCAGCTTGCGGATTACAAAGTTCCAAGGCGAATCGAGATTCTCAAAGACCTTCCGCGAGGCTCTTCAGGAAAAATCAGAATCAGGCCTGAGGATGTTTCGTTGTGACTGCCTTGGAAGTTCAAGGGGAGATCGTCAGTATACTGCGCCAATGCGCACTGGGCGGCCGAGCGGGAGAAATTCCCATAGACGAACCTCTAGGTCGTTCAGAACTGCGCTTCGATTCACTGGCGCTTGTCGAATTTGTCTCTGCGATTGAAACTCGATTCGGAGTTGAACTTCCAGACTCGATCTGGAGGAACCGAGACCAGATCAGCGTCCGCCGTCTCGTCGAGCTGGTCTCGGCCACTCAGCCGGTCATGCCTCGTGCCGCAGCATCGGTGCGAAGAAAGGTGCAACCATGTCCGGCGAGCGCTTCGATTTACGAACGAATTCAATATGAACTTAGCGCGCAAGGCATCGTTCACACGGCGATGTGGCTTATCACAACATGTGCCCGATACTTCGTGCGACACCTCTACAGGCGTCATACTCTCGTCATGTTGACTCGCCGCCTTGACGATATCGACATTCCCGCCGCGCCCTCAGGAAACGGATTTGTTATGCGCGAAGTATCGGAGGAAGACATCCCATTTCTGCCTGGGCTGTGGAGTCCGCATTCCCGAAAAAATAAACTGCGGCTATTTCACAAGCGGCGGGCTCAAGGATCCATCTGCTTTATTGCTATGCGTGAGCGGGAACTGGTCGGGATGGATTGGCTTTCGCCATCCGGTGACGAGATGCCGGAGTTGGAAGTGACGGTTTGCACAGACAATGCAGCCTGCTACGCGTTCGATTTGTATGAGAAATATAGAGGTGAGGGGATCGGACTTGCTCTTCTGGAATACTCACTAGCTGAAGCGAAGAGGCGCGGATTTCGGAAGCAGGTGACGTATGTATCTTCAGAGAATGTCCCGATGCTGAGCGCTGCGATTCACCTTTTGGGATTCCAGACAGTCGCCATGCTTGAAAGTACCAAGCTGCTGTGGTTCATGCGTCGGCGTACGCGAGAGTATGACTTACCCGATGACATCCGCCTCGTGTAAAACTGCCGTCGCCCGAAAACCGTAATTGGGTTTAGAACCCTATCCAACGTCAGCCCGCCGCATTACTCCCTTCAGCGCCACGTGTCGATCGAAACGGTATTGCCGCGATATGAGGCTCCAATCATCCTCCACGCGGAGGTCGTTTCCCCGCCGGCGACCACGACATTAATGTCCTGATTCCGGAACATGCGAAGCATTTCATCAGGGCTCGCTTCCAGATGGGTGGCATAAGGCTCGACTCCCGCCAAAGCGAGCGGCCTAATCAGGGTTTGTGTCCAAGGATTGTCCCAATACTCACGTGCCGTTAGGCGTGCGTTTTCCGCACACCAGTTGATGAGTTTCTTCTTAGTGTCGAGACCGCGTTCGACAAGACCGCGAGCGGCGAGAGGGTCCAGCACGAGCAATGGTGCAAGATACGGTTCGCACGCCGTGAGGCAGTGTCTGAGTTTCTGTTCCCACGTGTCGCGGGTTCCGAATAGGGCCTGAGTGTACCAACCTCCAAGGAACGTGCTGACGGTGCTGTCTTCCGATTTGAAACCATGCTGAACGTGAAACGGTTCCCATGGGCTGCGCTCTTCGTTCTCCGCAAACGTCGCACTATAGGCGTACCAGTTGCCGAGCGAACCCATGTAGGTATCGCCTGGCACCGAACCGCCCTGGAGATTCTGCGAGAGCAGCCCGTAGGCGCGGCCGATACTCGCATTCGCGTGGTTGTATGGACCTAGCGCGCCGATGCCGCAATTCATTCCGATCTTTTTGCGGATGGGCCCATTGACCAGCGATATCGTCGCAAATGACGTGGTGCTGCTCGACCGTGCCGACATCCCACTAGCGGCCAGCGCGAGAATCACCGGTAGGTACTCCGGACGAGCACCCGCCATCACAGCGTTCACAGCTACTTTTTCGACCGTGAACTCCCAGTACTCGCGGCCGGAGGTAGGGCGCAGCCGTCCCACGACTTCGTCGGGAGGATGACTCGTTCCACTCAGCATTCGAGCGACGCGTTCTTCCGTGGGCAACACAATCGGAAGGAAATCGGTCCAGGAGTTTTTGATGAACAGCTCCTGCAGGCGTTCTTCCGTATCCGGTTCGAGTAGTCTCGGCGTCGTACGCTCGAATGAAACGCCTTTCAGGTCTTCTTC
>DATFXZ010000222.1:0-5028 GCA_035315305.1 Terriglobia bacterium
ATGAAGGGAACGAAATTCGGATGCGGCATCGGCGCCTGCGGGGCTTGCACCGTCCAACTGAATGGGCAGGCAGTTCGCGCTTGCCAGACTCAGGTGTCGACGGTCGGTAACCGAGAAGTAAAGACGATTGAAGGACTGTCGCCAGACGGATCGCATCCGCTGCAACAGGCGTGGATGTCACTGGATGTCCCGCAGTGCGGTTACTGCCAGGCCGGCCAGCTGATGACGGCTGCAGCTCTCTTGGCTAAAACACCCAAACCGACCGACGCGGATATCGACTCCGCGATGACGGGCAACGTATGCCGCTGCGGAACCTATGTCAGGATTCGCGAAGCGATTCATCTCGCCGCTAACGGCGGGAGGAAGGCATAGGAGGGCGCCATGAAAAATTTGAAACAACTCGACCGTCGATCCTTCATTAAGTTCAGCGCACTGGCAGGCGGTGGTTTGCTCGTTGGTGTTTATGCCGAACCCGAGATCTTCTCCCAGCAGCGTGGTCCCGCCGGGCCGCCCGCTCCTGTAAATCCGAACGTATACATCACGGTTCATCCGGACAACACGTTCACCGTGATCGCAAAGAACCCGGAAACCGGCCAGGGTATGCGAAACGCGTTGCCGATGCTTATCGCCGACGAACTCGACGTTGATTGGAAGCAGGTAAAAATACAGCAAGCCGACTGCAACCCGACGTTGTATGGCCAGCAGATTGAAGGAGGCAGCACGGCGACTCCCACGAACTATATGCCGATGCGGCAAGTCGGCGCCGCAGCCCGCATGATGATGGTTTCAACAGCGGCAAAGCAGTGGAACGTTCCGGAAAGCGAGTGCACGACCGGTTCGGGAACTGTGAAGCACGCCCGCACAAACAAAACAGCGACATACGCTTCGCTGGCGGAAGCTGCGATGAAGATGCCGGCGATGGCAGTCACCGACATCAAGCTGAAAGATCCGAAGGATTTCAAAATTCTTGGCACGCGCGTTCCGGGCGTCGACAACATGGCGATTGTTACTGGAAAGCCCGCGTTCAGCATCGATGTGAATCCTCCGGGTATGCTCTTCGCCGTCTATCAAAAATGCCCGACATTCGGCGGAAAGGTCATGAGCGCGAATGTTGAGGAAGTCAAAAAAGCGCCAGGCGTTAAGCACGTCTTCGTGATCGAACCTCCACCTCCTCCGCCGGCAGGACAGCGCGGCGGCGGTCCAGGCGGCAACGTCAGCTGGGCGGGCGGAGTTGCGATCGTGGCCGAAAACTGGTGGTACGCGCAGAACGCACGCAACAAAGTTTTGAAAGTCGACTGGGATTACGGCCCGACAAGATCCCAAAGCACTGCGGGGTACATGGCTCAGATCAAGGGGCTGGCATCGAAAGCCTCTCAAGAGCCTGCGGGCGGCAACAATAGCGCGAAAGAAGGCGACGCCGAGGCGGCTTTCAAGACAGCGGCTAAGGTCGTTGAAGCGGAGTATGAGTTTCCCCTGCTGTCACACGCGCCACTCGAGCCGCAGAACTCAACGGCATGGTTTAAGGACGGGAAGATCGAAATCTGGTCGTGCGCTCAGATCCCATCCTTGAATGACGCCGCTGTACCGGCCGGCGTGCAGGTATCCGACGTTACATTCCATATGGTCCGTGGCGGCGGCGGTTTCGGACGACGCCTGTACAAGGAATACGACGTTGAAGTTTCCAAGATCGCACGCCTGGTCGCCGACGAACGCGCCAAAGCCAGTCAGCCGAGCGTTCCAGTGAAGCTGCTCTGGTCACGTGAAGACGACATAGCACACGACGACTACCGGCCGGCCGGCTATCACTATTTCAAGGCTGGCTTGGATGCAAACGGCAAGTTGGTTGCGTTCCGTGACTTCGTCGCCAGCTACGGCAACACTTCGGTGATGCCCACAGGTCCCGAGAGCTTCCCGAGAGGTTTCGTCGAGAACTACTGGGTATCCAGGGATGAGTCGATGCCCTTTGGCATTCCGACGGGAGCCATGCGAGCGCCGAGCACAAATGGGGTTTCTTTCGTGATGAATGGATTCATGGATGAAATCGCAATCGCGGCCGGCAAAGATCCGCTGCAGTACCGATTGGATCTCCTGAATAGCCCGACCAGCTATAAGCCTCCAGCAAACCGAACCGGGTTTGGCGCGCCTTTCAACGCTGCTAGAGCTCGAGCAGTCCTGGAAGCGGTGCGGGATATGTCCGACTGGAATAACCGCAGCAAGCTGCCGAAAGGTACCGGCAAAGGCGTTGCATTGCAGTACGCGCATTCCGGTTACGTGGCCTACGTCGTTCAAGTTTCTGTCGATGGCAGCAAAAAGATCAAAGTCGACAAAGCCTGGGCGGCCGTGGACATCGGCGAGCAGATCGTGAATACGAGCGAGGCGGAGAACCTCGTGCAAGGAGGTTTCGTCGAAGGCATGAGCCATTTGATGGCCTGGGAAATCACCATCGAGAATGGCGCGGTAGTGCAGACGAACTTCAACCAATATCAACCGACACGGATGCGGCAAGTCGCTCCCGCGACGATTGAGGTGAAGTTCCTCAAATCCGACTACACGCCAACCGGCCTGGGCGAGCCTTCGCTTCCACCGGCGCCGCCGGCGATCGTTAATGCGATCTACGCTGCCACGGGCGTTCGGATTCGCTCGCTGCCGCTTGCTAAAGCTGGGTATACCTGGGCATAGTTCCAGGTAACGAGTAAAATATGGACCAGGGTTCTCGGACCCTGGTCCATTTTTTTGGTTTTTATGAATTACCTGAGAACGCTTTCGATTTCTGTTTTATGTCTTTTCTTCGGCGCAGTCCTGTTTGCGCAGAAGAAACCCCAGATCACTGTTTCTCCTGCTATCGTCCTGCACCATGGTCACGTGGATTTGAAAGGCTCGGGTTTTACGCCAAAGTCCGACATCGTTTCTCACCTTCGCCGACCGGACGGAACGGAATTCCCCGTTTTGTCGATGTACACGAATGATAAGGGCGAGTTCGCCCATGATATCGACACGGTCGTCATGCAGCCCGGTGTACACGAAGTCTGGGTGGAAGATGTCAAAGCGAAAACGACGTCGAACGTTGCGCGGTTCGAAGTGACGATGTACTCGAAAGACCTGAAGTAGTCATCCGCTCATAGCCATTTCAGCAATCTGCGCACCGATCATCAAAGATGCCGTCGCTGCCGGCGACGGCACGTTGCACACATGGATCATCTGCTTCGAACGCACAATTACGAAATCATCGAGCAGGCGGCCATTGCGATCCAGCGCCTGGGCGCGAACACCTGCGCCCGCAGGTGCGAGATCCGCAGCCTGGATGTCCGGAACAAGCTTTTGCAGCGCACGGGCGAAGGCTTGTTTGCTCAGCGAACGATAGTACTCCCCGACGCCGCTGCGCCAATACTTCACTGCCATCCGCCAGAAACCTGGAAACACGGCAGTCTCGACCGCGTCCCGCAGGTTGAAATCCGTTTTACGATAGCCTTCGCGCTTCAACGCCAGGACGGCATTTGGACCTGCTTCGATCCCGCCGTTGATGCGCCTGGTGAAGTGAACGCCGAGAAAGGGGAAACGAGGATCGGCCACTGGATAAATCAAATTGCGAACAAGATGGCGGCTGCCGGGAACTAACTCGTAATACTCGCCGCGAAAAGGAACGATTCGAAGCGCGCTCTCTTCGCCGGCAAGCCGCATAAGACGATCGCTGTGGAGTCCGGAGCAATTGATGACACGAGCGGCCTTGATGCCGCCTTTGGTCGTTTCGAGGACGATCTCGCCAGCGCCCTTCGCAATGCCTCGAACTTCGCAACCAGTCAGAATCTGACCGCCGCCTTTCTGAATCAGTTCGGCATATTTCTGGGCAACTTTCGTGTAGTCGGTAATACCGGTTCCAGGCACAAGCATCGCGGCAATACCAGTACATCGCGGCTCGATCTCCCGCAACTGTTCGGGACCGATCATTGTGAGTCCCGGAACGGCGTTCGCCGTACCGCGCCGCATGAGTTCGGCAAGGCCGCCGCGCTCGGCTTCATCTGTTGCGACGACAACTTTGCCGCAAATCTCGAAAGGAATGGAATGCTCGCGGCAAAAGTTCACCATTTGGGCCGCGCCGGCCACGCAGTTCTTCGCTTTCAAAGAACCGGGCTTGTAGTAAATGCCGGAATGAATGACGCCGCTGTTGTGGCCGGATTGATGGCGTGCAATCGACGGTTCTTTCTCTACGATCGCGAGCCGAATGCGAGGTTGATTACGGATTGCTTGAAGACCTGTGGCCAACCCGACAATCCCACCGCCGACAATGACAACATCAAATTGAAAATCCAAGAACAGCTCCAACTATCGCGGGCCTGTGGCCCAACTCCAATTCAGTTACTTACCTAACCCATTCTTCGCGAGAAATTCTCGAATCGTTGAATAGATCTTCGTTCGTTCTTCCGGCGTGAAATTCCCGTGCCTGCCGCCTGGAATCGTCACCAGCTGATTCGTCACTCCGGCCTTGTTTAGCGCCTCGTGGAGGCGGACCGCATGTTGGTACGGCACCGTTGTATCCGCATCCCCATGCACAGTGAGAATCGGGGGAAGGCCCGACCGCACATACGTCAGAGGAGAGACGCGTCGAGCAATCTCCTCGCGATTGGGCATCGATCCGAACCACTGCATGGCTGCGTTGGCACGGTGTGGTCCCTCGATCACGTCATACACATCCGTAATGCCGTACCAATTAATGATCGCGGCGACTTTTGGTAGCGGAGCGCCTGCACATTCCCGGTCGAGACCGGCGGTGTCCGGAATGATTCCCGTCGTGAGCGCAAGGTGACCGCCCGCAGATTCGCCAGTCACGACAATTCGCGCCGTATCGATATCATAGGTCTTCGCTTGATTGGCAACATACCTCAGAGCGCACATGCAATCTTCAACAGCGGCGGGCGCCAGCGCGACACGCGCAAGCCGATATTCGACATTTACCACATTCCAGCCCATCTCGAGCCAAGGCATAAGCGCCATCAGCGATCCCTCCTTTGTTCCCGCTGCCCAGAATCCACC
>DATFXZ010000223.1:0-8331 GCA_035315305.1 Terriglobia bacterium
AGCGATCCGTGTACACTGGAGCACAAAATCGTAAAGCAATATGTTCATAAAAGAACTTCAATTCGCATTTCGGTCAATGGCTCGCGCCAAAGGCCTGGCCATCACCATTGTTCTCACGCTGGCGCTCGGTATCGGAGCGAATGCGGCAATCTTCAGCGTCGTGCGCGGCGTGTTGTTACGGCCGCTCATCAATCGGGATGAGGGCCGGCTGATTTATATCCGCCAGAGCGCGCCCGGGAACGGCACAGAGAACGCAACCTTTTCTGTTCCGGAAATTCAGGATCTGCGAGCGCGTGTGAGATCGCTGACGGCGCTGGGTGAATTCTCAACGATCACGTTCACGATGGTCGGATTGGGAGAGCCGCGCCAGGTGCGTGCAGGAGTCGTCTCCGGAAACTATTTCGAAGTGATGGGACTTCGGCCCGTGTTGGGTCGCCTGTTGACTGCGGAAGACGATGGTCCGTCGGCTGCGGGTGCAGCCGTGTTGACGCACCGTTTTTGGATGACCGGTTTAAAAGGTGATCCTGCAGTAGTCGGCAAAACGGTCCGGCTTGGAACGAGGACAGCAACGGTCGTGGGAGTACTCGAACCTTCGGATCCATATCCGGCTCAGACGGAATTGATCTCGAATATTGTGACGAGTCCGCATCACCTGTCCGCCACAATGGTCACCGGGCGCGAACACCGTATGACGGAAATCTTCGGCCGGCTTGCACCCGGCACGACTCTCGACATCGCGCGAAACGAACTCCGCACGGCTAATGGCGCGATCATGAAGGAACATTCCGAAGCTTATCCCGACAAGGCGAACTTCCGCATCGACGCCGTGCAGCTTCGAGATCAGATCACCTCGAGTGCGAGAACGGTGCTTCTGGTTCTTTTGGCCGCGTCAGGTTTGGTATTCCTTATCGCCTGCTCGAATATCGCGAATCTTATCCTCGCGCGTACCGTCCGACGAGAATCGGAACTGGCGGTGCGCGCCGCTCTCGGCGCAACGGCCCGAGCATTGCGTCGTACGCTTCTGGCGGAGAGCGTGCTGCTTTGCGGCAGTGGAGCCGTACTCGGCCTGGTACTGGCGCCGGCAATGTTTTCCGTGCTCGCTCGATACGCTCAGCGATTTTCGGTTCGCGCGTTCGATCTGACATTCGATGCAAGCGTATTGTGGGTCGGTGTCGGATTGGCGCTACTCGCCTCCGTGCTGCTTGCCTATGTTCCCCGGCTTCCCTCGTCGGACGCCTCACATGGTTTCGGACTAACGAGCAGCGGTATCCGAATTACGGGCGCGACGAAACGAAGACTCCATGTGTTTGCCGTAATCCAAATAGCTGCATCCTTTGTCCTCCTGGCGGGAGCGGGGATGCTGCTGAAGACACTTATCGCGTTGCAGATGGCGCAGCCCGGCTTTGAAATCAAAAGCGTTCTCGCTGTGAATGTGCCCGTAACGAATTACGGCAAAACACCCGAACAGGTCCGCGCGTTTTACCGCCAGCTTCAAGCGCAGCTCATGACCGTTTCAGGTGTGGAGCGCGTCGCGGTGGGAAGCACTGTTCCGTGGCGAGACGCCGGAAATTTGGGACCGGGCTTAGCCTTTGCGGTGGAAGGCCGAAAGAGCGAGGATCCGCACGATGATCCGCATGCGCGTCTGCGCTCGGTAACGCCGGGCTTCTTTTCCGCATTGGGAATTCGTCTGGTTGCCGGCCGGGACTTCAACGAGGCCGATCGCGACGGCGCTGAACGCGTGGCCATTATCAACCAACGCATCGCGAGCCAATTATTTCCCGGACAGGATCCGATTAACCGTCACTTGCAGTGGACGGATGGCCTGACAAAGTTCATCGGACTCAACACGGAGCCTCGCCGGATTGTGGGCGTGGTATCGGATGTCGATGACGAGCGCGTGGAACCCGCTCCGGTAATGACCGTTTACCACCCATTCGAGCAAGAGATTGGCGGCGGCCGTCTCTTTATCCACGTGAAATCGGATCCGTACGCGCTCGTTCCGATCGTGACGCGCATGGTCCACGATATGGCCGCGGATCAGGTAGTGGAGCGAGCCGCAACACTCGAGGATGTTCGCGCAGAGGTGCTTGCGCCCGAGCGCTTGAATATGATCGTGTTCGGCGGTTTCGCGTCGGTTGCATTGGCGATTTCGATTGTCGGCGTTGCGGGTGTACTGGCATTTTCAGTTAGCGCACGCATTCGTGAGTTCGGTGTGCGCTTGGCGATCGGATCTCAACCGGGAAGATTACTCCGCGGTGTCCTGATTGAAGGAGTGCTTATGGCCGCGATGGGCATTGCCGCCGGTGCCGTAGGAGGATGGATCGTCGCGCGCGCCATCGGCAGCTATTGGTTCAATGTGCAAATGCCCGGTGTTATTCCGACCTTAGGTGCCGCAATCTTGCTGCTCATGGCTGCGTCCATTGCGTCACTGCTGCCTGCAGCTCGCGCGGCTCGCGTCGATGTGATGCAGGCGCTACGAAGCGAGTAGTTGCGGTTAGAACGCCGCATTTTTGTAAACGACACCTTCTTTCATAACGAAGATGACGGTTTGCGTCGTTTTGAGGTCCGTCAATGGATTGCCGCGCACCGCAACGACGTCAGCTAGAAAGCCCGGCTTCAAGGCCCCGACCCTGTCACCAAGGCCCAACAGTTCTGCCGCCGTTGCGGTACCCGCTTGCAACGCTTGTGCCGCGGACATGCCGTCGGCCGCCATGAGCATAAACTCCTCGGCGTTGCGACCATGTGGATAAACGGCCGCATCTGTCCCGAGAGCGATCTTCACGCCAAGAGCAATCGCACGTCGAACGAGGTTGTCCTGCTGTTTGACAGCAGCGTCAGCCTTCGCCTTCACACGAGGAGGGAATTTTGACTGCTCGAGCCCGACACGAGTTGTAAGGGTCGGAACCAGGAACACGCCGCGATCGTGCATCATTCGCAAAGCTTCATCATCGAGAAACGTGCCATGTTCGATCGAATCGATGCCGGCGCGGATGGCGCGTTTCGCCGCTTCTGCGCCGTGCGCGTGGGCTGCAGTTTTGCGGCGCAGCATGTGAGCCTCCTCCACAATCGCGCTCAGCTCCGTCTGCGTGAGTTGCGGAACGTCAACATCGTCGGTGGGCGAGAGGACACCGCCGCTCGCGCACGTCTTAATGATATCGGCGCCGTACTTGATGTTAAATCGAACCGCATAGCGGGCATCATCTGCCGAATTTATGACGCCGTCTCGCGGTCCTGTCTCGTGATTCAGCGCGCCAAAGCGAAACCCAGCTCCTCCATCGCAATGACCACCTGTCGAGCCTAAGGAATGAACAGCGACAAGCATTCTGGGACCTATTGCCACGCCCGCATTAATCGAATCCCGCAAACCGACGTCCAGGAAGTCGCTGCTCCCAACGTCTCGAACGGTGGTGAAACCGGCCATCAATGTCTTGCGCGCGTTCTCCGTGGAGCGAATCGCTTGCTCAGCGATCGTGCGCTGCAGGCCGCGTAACTGGGCACCCTCGTAATCGGGATCGAAATCGAATGTCAGATGAGTGTGCGCGTCGATGAAACCGGGTAATAGTGTGGCATCGTGGAGATCAATTACGGTTGCGCCCGATGGGATGGCCGACCCGCCTATCGATTGCACCTTGCCATCGGCAACAATGACCAGTCCGGGCTCAATTACCGCCCCCGCCAAGCTGTCGAAAACGCGCGCCGCCTTTAACGCATAAATCTTTTGCTGTTGAGCTATCGCGGGAGTCAGGGAAACAGCCACGAGTAGCCAAACAATTTTTGTAGCCTTCATGGGGGCGGAGCGTAGCACAGGAGTGGAATCAACACCAAAGCGGGAGTAACTAACAGCAAAGTTTGCCAGAGGAGGCCATTTCGTCGATACTGTGACGCACATCGCGCGTCGGCCACCCTTGTTGGGATGGCTTTGCGCGCCTTAAGTCAAAAACAATGGAGGAACCCATCGTGATTAAGCGAAGAAGCAGCTTTTTGTGCGTTGTAATTTTAATCATCCTCGTTGTGCCATCATTCGCCGGCATTCAGGAACCGGCGAAGGGAGGACAGGAAGCCGGCGCTCCTGCGCGCGGGGCCGGGCGAGGTAATGCAGCTCCGCCGACCAACCTGCAGGTTCTTCCGAAGGACTGGACGCGGCAGCAAGTGGTTCAGGTGATGCAAGCATTCACTATGGGACTCGGTGTGACGTGCAACTACTGCCATGTTGAGATGGCAGGCGCACAGCCGGGTGCGAATGGTCAGATTCCTATAGATGCAGCTTCCGATGACAAACAAGCGAAGAAGACCGCTCGCGTGATGATGAGATTGGTGACTGACATCAACTCTAAACTCGACGCTGATCTTGGAAAATCAACGTCGGCTCCGAACGGAATGCGGGTGCAGTGTGTCACCTGCCACCGAGGCAGCGCTATTCCCAAAACGCAGTAGATCGAGTGAGCGGCGTTAGAGTACAGCAACGGCCGGTGTGAGCGAGACCCCCTGCCGCCTTCGGCGGCTCTCTCCCCCTCATGAGGGGGAGACGCGAGCGAAGCGAGCAAGGGGGTCGCTCACACATCATCTCGAATTAGAGTTCAGCAACAAGCCTCACAGCTTGATCTTGCCAATGACAGGATCCCACTCAGCAACGTAACTTTTTTCGCGAATCGCAGTTACTACCTAGGCGGGCAATGGCGCAGCCGTCGTTTGCTCAGGAGAGTCGAAATGCGTTTCATATCGCCGGATATCCGTTATGGCTTTCGCATGTTGCGTTCAAAGCCCGGCTTTACAGTAGCGGCCATCATCTGCATGGCGCTGGGTATTGGCGCAACGACGGCTATTTTTAGCGTCGTCAGTGCCGTACTTCTCAAACCACTGCCGTATCGAAATCCCGAAGAACTGGTGCGTCTGTACACCGAATTCCCCGCATTTCCTAAAGGCGGCCTAAGGCGGTTCTGGACTTCACCACCCGAATACGACGATCTGAAACGCGGACTGAAGTCTTGGGATGCTCTCGAAGCCTGGACTGTTGGAGGTGCAAATCTGTCGGGCGGTGGAACGTCGGAACCGATTCGCGTCACCGCCACCAATGTTACTGGTGGAATGTTGCAGATGCTTGGCGTGCCTCCAATCGCCGGACGTTTACTCACGCCGGAGGACGATTTGCTAGGGGCAGCAAGAACGGCTGTCATTTCAGACGGGTTATGGAAGCGCGCTTTTGGAGGTGAAAAATCGGTAATCGGACGCACTGTTCAGTTGAATGGCCAAGCAGCTACGATCGTGGGCATCATGCCTCCGCAGTTTCAATTTCCGGTCGGCGAACTGATTGCGCCCGAAATGTGGCGGCCGCTTCAATTGGGCACGCCAGATCCGAACAGGCGAAGCAATCATTTTCTTTATCTTTTGGGGCGACTGAAGAGTGGAACCACGCTGGCCGGCGCGCGCCAGGAACTGCAGCAGTTTGCCTCCGCCGCTGCGGATCGCGCCGCTCCCAGAACCCACACGTTTAGGCCGACAGACCATCCGCTCATTGCCTACGCGTTGCATGAAGAAGTGGTTGGAGGAGTCCGCCGCGCCGTGATGGTGCTATTTGCTGCAGTCGGTTTCGTTCTACTCATCGCATGCGTGAATGTAGCCAATCTGTTGCTTGCGCGCACCGAAGCCCGCCGTCGCGAGATCGCTGTTCGGCAAGCGATGGGCGCCGGAGCTCGAAGATTGGTTCGACAACTTGTGACTGAGGGCGTAATGCTTTCGGTCCTTGGCGCGATGCTTGGCTTGGCATTTGCCTATGGCGGGTTGCACGTGCTCGTCGCGGCAGGAGCGGAAAGCATCCCGCGGTCCGACCAGGTTCATCTCAATGGGCTCGTGTTGCTCGTCACGTTTAGCGTTGCAATTGCGACCGGAATTTTCTTCGGGGTTGCTCCAGTGGTAGCGTTGTCCTTCGGGAACGTGTACGCGACTCTGAAATCCGCTTCGGGCCGAACCACCTCATCGATCCACTCGCAGCACTTTCGGCGAGGTCTCGTCGTCGTCCAGCTCGCAATGGCGCTAGTACTCTTGATTGGCAATGGACTGATGATTCGTGCCTTCTGGAAGCTTCTGTCGGTCAATGCCGGTTTCAATCCAGACCGAGTCCTGACGCTCCAAATTCCACTTCCACCGACAACATACCCGGACAGCAAGTCAACGACGCAATTCTGGACAGATCTCGAAAATCGTGCCCGCAGCCTGCCCGCGGTCGACGATGTCGCGACAGTAGGCGGTCTTCCACCACTTCGTCCGATAAATGCGAACGATACCCAAATCGAGGGATTTGTTCCGAGACCGGGTGGTCCGATTCAAAACATCGATTACTGGCAGTTCGTCGGGCCGCATTACTTTCGAGTTTTGGGCGTTCGACTTTTCGAAGGACGAACGTTCGATGATCGCGATGGGCCAGGATCGCCCTTCGTCGCCGTCGTTAATCAAACGATGGCACAAATTTATTGGCCCGGCGAAAGCGCAATCGGACACCGCGTACGTCCGCCTGGCGGACCTGGAGCGGAAACTCCATGGTTCACGATCGTCGGTGTCGTTGACGATGTGAAGAACGGCGGGATCGACAAACCTGCAGGCACCGAGCTGTATTTTTCCATGACACAACTCGCAGGTACCCCATTCGCGTTGAGAAATGGATTTTTGACTGTCAAAACTAAAGGCGACCCGATGTCTATTGTTGGAGCGATTCGTTCTGAAGTCCGGTCGCTCGATCCTTCGCTGCCGATCGCAAACGTCCGCTCGATGGATAACATCATGGCAACGTCGCAATCCCGGCCACGATTCCTGACGCTTTTGCTAAGCGTGTTCTCTGCTACAGCAATGATCCTTGCTGCTGTTGGTCTGTACGGGGTGATTTCGTACTCGGTCGCACAGCGCACGAACGAATTCGGTATCCGCGTAGCTCTGGGCGCAAAGCCGCATCAAGTGCTTGTTGGAGTGCTCCGTCAAGGAGTCTTGATGGCAATCATCGGCGTTATATTCGGCGTCGCTGCGGCAGCGGCTCTCACCAGGTTTCTCCGAGAATTGTTGTTCGAAATGAATTCGCTCGACCCACTGACGTTCGCAGCAATGACGTTGCTCCTGTTTGGCGTAACAATCTTCGCCTGTTATTGGCCGGCCCGGCGTGCGACAAAAGTGGATCCCATGGCTGCGTTACGGTACGAATAGCTTCTAGAAATCCTGTAGTGACGGCGAGTTTGAGCCTACTGTTTCGGCCGCAGCACAGCTTTCGGCAATTCTTTTAAGCGGATTCGATACTCCGGGTAGATTGTCTCGGGGCCGCCAAGCGTCGCCTCCTGCGGCAAGTCATGCGAGGCAGCGTACTCCGCTACCCAAGGATTCTCGCCTGGCAGGTAGCTCGGAACCTCACCACGAGGACGCTCGCCTTCTTCGACGGAGTCGCACGGCCAAAATGGGTTGAAAGTATTCGGATCGGGATTCAGGATGAATTCCTGACTCTTAACGAGAGGCTCCGCAAGATAGACGGGATCTTCCACAACACTGATGTGCGTCAGCATATTCCCATGCCTGACATAGTGCTCGATGAGGGTTGCTTCGTCGCTTGCTGGAATATTCTCCCGGCGCTGCCAGCCCTGTTTGATGTGTGTCGTGGTCACAGTCAACATATTGCCGTCCCAGACGCCGGTTGAAAATCCCATCCACGTGTGGGCTGAATATTCCGATGGATGCGGGCGACCGTCCATCCAAATCGTCCTTTGCTGCTCATACGTGCTGATGGCTTCGCGAATTGCAATGAGCTGATGGGTGACGGGATCTCTTTCTTCCCAAATCTTCATCTGGAGTGGTCCACGATGGATGTACTCCACAACATGGACCTGGCACTGATGTTCCGGAAGCGATAGACGGCCCGGCCGGTAGGCCAAACCCCATTGCCGTGCCTGATCGTTGATCGGAAGCCCAACGAATTCGACGAGCGAAGGACCTGGACCGCGTTCCGGTTCGTCTTCGTCATACGGCCTGGGAGGAGTCCAAAGCCCAGTCAAGTCCAACTGCGCAAACGCCGCGGAACTCATCCACAGTGTCGCTACGAGCAGGGATAGCAGAACCACGAGCCTGGATCGCACTAATGATCCGGGATACATTTGAACGCACTCTATTCGAAAACGACACCGCTGTACATCCAAAAGGAGAGAGGAGCGCTATGAAACTTAATGCAAAAATATTTGAGAGTACGTCAATGTCTTGGGAGCAGATGTGCGAGGAAGTATCGCAGTTTGCGTCAACGATCAGGGCGGACCGTTTGTTCAATATTTCTGTGACGGCCGCGGGCGGCGCTGATATCGGTGGTAG
>DATFXZ010000224.1:0-3364 GCA_035315305.1 Terriglobia bacterium
TTGGGATAACCCGGCGCCATTCCTTCGCATTTCTGCTCGATACAGCTACTACGGACCCACATTACGAGTCAGCGACGTGGGGTTCCGCGTCGTCCGCGAGCCCGCGTCACGTTAACGATGAAAGTTGTTCCTGGAGGTTTCCGATGAACAAGGTCTCGACCGCATTTCTAGTTATAGCTGTGCTCGCTGCTTCGATTCCAGCTGTGGCCCACCATTCGTTTCAGGCGGAGTACGATCAGAGCAAACCGCTCACGCTCGTTGGAAAGCTGACGAAGGTCCTGCTGGAGAATCCGCACGGCTGGATCTACCTCGATGCAAAGAACACACAGGGCAGAACTGTGAATTGGGCATTGGAGATTCCGGCTCCAAACGTGGTGAATCGAAATGGCTTCGATCGTAGCGTCTACCAAGCCATGGTGGAAAGCGGTGAGGAGGTTACCGTCACAGCTTACGCGGCTAGAGATGGATCCAAGCACGCATGGGCCGGCGGACTCACACGAGCAGATGGTCGAACAGTGATCACGCTGAGCGGGATTCCTGGACAAGGCGGTCGCCGCGGTGGCCCACCGCCGCAGGAATAGACCGCAATAAGACACAAAAGGCACACAAAACTAAAACTCCTTTGTGAATTTTCTGCCTTCTGGTGGCTAGAGTTCTTCTAGCGCACGTTCTACTACCTCTCGTCCCCGCTTCAACACGGTCTCACGCCAGGACTCGTTGTCAGGGCAAAAGGTTTCCTTAAGAGTATGCTTTGTCGGATGATTCAAATTTCCGTCGCCGTAATGATGCCAGCGATTCTCTTCTCGAAGCGCGTGAAGGACTTTTATATTGTTGTACGTGCCGAATTCCTGGCCAACAAAGGTTGGACGCGTTTTGGAAAAAACGCGGAAGATCATCGACTGCAGCCCGCCTTCAATGCGATAGGCTGAGCCCTCAGTGGGATCCAGTGCCGTTACACGTTCGCCGAAGATATTCCGAAGCCGCGCATAGTCGTCCGATTCCACAAGCAGCGAATCTTCGGCAAACTCACCCAGTCCGGTGTGGACATCGATCACGATCGCTTTCTGCGACAAGGCTGCACGTTCTTTAAGGAACGCCTCGTATATTCGAGGTCCTTCCTCTAACTGCTTTCCGCCAAAAAACAATCCATGGGGAAATTCATACTGGCCTCCTGCCACGCTTTGCTTTACGGGCGTCAAACCATAGCGAAAGACGTAACAGGCGGCTTTCGAAAAAAAGAAATCGTAAGAAGGGCGACTAGGTGGATTGAGAAAGGCGTCCAGATTTGCGTAGGTCGGCGGCGCTCCGTCATAGGATCCCTCAGTTCGAAAATTCCGATTGAGATCGACGTTGTTTTCGTTTACCCGCCGCAGCCAAGACATCCCGTACGGATTGAGAATGTGAACGACAACGAGCGCGGCGTCAGGAGGGAGTACCGGAACGTTCTCCAGCAGCTGAAGCTGTATAGCGGATCCCGCGAAGCCCTCGATTCCGTGTAATCCGGAAGAATGCAAAAGTAGGCGGCGTGGACTCTCGCTGCCAAACCAGGCGATATCGATGGTGAGCTCTTCGGCGTTCGGACCCTTCGCAGTCGTCGGCAAGGCTCGCAGGCGGGCACCCCTGCTTGCGGCGCTCTCTCGAAAACGAGTCCTCGCACTGAAATAGTCCGGCGAGAAATGGCTGTCGAACGATTTCATTAACGACGATTCTATCCCGAACTGCGTGTTACGCTATAGGCCATGACTGGCGTGCGATGGGGTTTTACGTTCCTTTTAGGAACCTCACTGTTGAGCGAAGAGGAAAAATTGGATCTGGTCGCGAAAGCCACGCTCATGTATCTCAACGGAGAGGAACGGACGGACGTGGCAGGCAACGGTTACGAGGGCGTACTGTACACGAACCACGAATGGAAAGTCGTCGGCGGGCTCAGCGGCCAGCAGTTCGATGCCATTCTCGAAACCGACGACGATGAAGAAAAACTTCGATTGCGCTTCCTTGTTAGTGAGCAGACCCTTCGCCAGGGGATGGCATACTCCAGCAATTGATTCCAGAAAAGATCTTTGTGCCTGTTGTGCCTTTTTGTGGCTATTTCATATATCCTCGGCCAATCTATGACAACACAGGAAATTCAAGTTGAAGCCCGGGCGACGACTGTATTCAATCGGTGGTTTATTCCGGTTGGAGCCGTGGCGGTTCACATCTGCATCGGATCGGTTTACGCGTGGAGCACATTTAATCGTCCTATCCAGGCTCTGTTTCCGAACCAGCCGTGGTGGTTCAGCCCTCCCTACACGACTTTCACCACCGCCCTTGTTTTACTTGGGTTGAGCGCAGCCTTCGGCGGGCCTTGGGTCGAGCGTCGCGGTCCCCGCGCGGCTGCGACTGCGGCTGCATTGTTTTTCGGGATCGGTCTGATCATTGGCGGTATTGGCCTGGCGAGCCAACAATCAGTTCTGGTCTTTCTCGGCATGGGCATCATTGGGGGAATCGGGTGCGGCCTCGGATACATTTCTCCCGTGAGCACGCTGGTCCAATGGTTTCCTGACCGTCGCGGCATGGCGACGGGAATGGCGATCATGGGATTTGGGGGTGGCGCCTTTCTTGCCGGTTATTTGAACGTTTTCTTCATGGATAAATTTGGAGTCGCAAGAACTGTCATTGCCCTCGGTGTGATCTATCTCGTCATCATGATGATCGGAGCACGAATTCTACGGAAGCCGCCACAAGGCTGGAAGCCGGCGGGATGGACTCCGCCTGAAAAAACGCATCGGATGATTGCAAGCAAGAGCGTGTCCCGAAACCAGGCCGTGCGCACGGGTCAGTTTTATTTGCTATGGGGAATTCTGTTCATCAACGTCACCGCCGGGATCGGAATTCTCGCGCAGGCATCGCCGATGATGCAGGATCTGTTCTCAAGAACACCGGCGCAGGCAGCGGTGATTGTCTCCGTGATCAGTCTGTTCAATGCGGGCGGACGGTTCCTGTGGGCCTCAGGCTCGGATTACCTTGGTAGACGGAACACGTACACAGTGTTCTTTGTCGTTCAGTTTTTTCTTTTCCTACTGATTCCCAGGCTGGCTGCAAGCGGGAACTGGCCGGTGTTCCTCGCAAGCCTCTTCACGGTGTTCACGATGTACGGCGGTGGCTTCGCAACAATTCCCGCTTTTCTCGCCGACATCTTTGGGCCCGCGAATGTCGGCGCGATTCACGGTGCGACGCTGACAGCCTGGAGCGCCGCTGCAGTTGCCGGACCCGTCATCATCACCGAATTATCCAACCGTGCGAAGGCCGGCCTGGCCGAAGGCGCGAGTCGCACACACATCTATGATGTGCCGCTCGAGGTTCTCGCGGCATTGCTGGCCGT
>DATFXZ010000225.1:0-6009 GCA_035315305.1 Terriglobia bacterium
GATTGATTGTGGAGGACGCGAAATCGACGTACCACACGGAATATGCCCCTGCTCGATTGGTAAGATAAGCCAGGTCTTGTCCATTGTTGATCCAACCGACATCGAGGGGGTTTTCAGTCATACGATCCATGACCACGGGCCGGCTCATGCCGTTAGAGGTATCGACCACCCAGACTTCACCTCGAATTCCGAGTTGGCTCTTGATGAAAGCAATCTGAAGCGAATCCGGGGAGAATCTTGGCGCGCGAATATTCACGTCCGGCGCCAAATCCGGCTCTACGAGTTTTTTCTCGTCTTGATCGTTCGGATTGGCAATCCAGAGGGCCCTGTCCCGAACGAAGACCGTGCGGCTTGTCTGAGACCAGGACAGCCAGGTTGCATTCGAGCGGAATAAGCCCTCTGCTCCTGTATCAGGATCGATGCCGTACGTGTCTGCGCCCCGAGTGAAGGTGATTTGCTTGCCGTCCGGCGTCCAATTTGGAAAAGCTTCGGCGTCCGTGCCGGTTCTGGTGATTTGCCTCTTGGTTCCGTTCAAGAGATTCAAGACCCACAAGTTGCCCGAAGCAATTACCGCCAGCCGGTCCCCGTCGGCGGTTGCCGCCACTTCGGTTTCAATGCCGTCGATGTCGACGAGACGTCTGAGCCGCGGGACGTCTAAAACCCTATGCTGCGAGCGGGTGGCATTGAAAAAATACCAGACCGTCGTGAGAAGAGTGGCGGCAATGACGAACGGAACAATCGGTAACCGCATGCGAAGCCGAGCATGTTACTACACGGGTTCTTCAGACGACCGTGCTTCCAGCCGTTTACGATTTTTTTGTTTTTTAGTACTGGCGAATCTACTAGATTCGCCTATAATACGCGACGGGCTCTTCGATATACCCGCAAGACAGCGATTAGACCGACCTTTCTACATCCGTTTTGCAAGCAGCTATTGTTTCTCCGTTTGCGAATTGGGCAAGCGCCGGTGTCTGAGAAGGGCCGTAACTTAATAAGAATCATAAGGAGGTTGAACATGCCGGCTACGACAAAGCCCGCGAAAGTCGAACGGGTTTACAGCCATCCAACCATGTGTCTTCATTGCCATCTCATCGTGGAGATGTACCACGAGCGTGGCGCCGACCCGGTAAAAGGGTCCTGGCAATGCCCGCGTTGCGGTCACAAATATTTGTTCTCCCACTGGAAAATCAAAAAGCAGGTCCGTGGGAAGACTGAGGCCGCGTAAGGCAGATCTTGGGGCGGAGGAAAGATTCAAAATCGTTAGTCTTTCCTCCCTCGCCGAATTCGCCTACCAAGCTTTCCCGCTCCTTTTATTCCCGCCCAACACTGGATGTTGCTTCCGATCTGCTGGGTAAAGTTCTTGTTCGACGACTGAACCGGCGCAAGCTTGCCGGGAAAATTGTTGAGACCGAAGCCTATGTAGGACCGCACGATCTCGCCTGCCATGCCTCAAAGGGACATACGCCGCGGACCTCCGTGATGTTTGGGCCGGCAGGCTATGCGTATGTCTACATGATCTATGGCTTCTATTTCTGCCTGAACGTGGTAACGGAACCATTGGGCTATCCGGCAGCCGTCCTCATTCGCGCTGTCGAGCCGCTCGAAAATCTGGATTTGATGCGGAAACTTCGAAATAATCCCGACCACGATGCCAACATCGCCAGCGGTCCCGGCAAGTTGTGCATGGCGATGTTGATCGATAAGCAACTGAACGGCGCAGACCTGCTCGGTACTACGATTTGGATCGAAGATAGGAAAATCGATCCGGGGTCGATCCTCACCAGTCCTCGCGTCGGCGTTGATTACGCAGGGGAATATAAAGACAAACCCTGGCGTTTTTTTGTGGGTGGCAATCCGCACGTGTCTCGCGTGCGATTCAAATAAATCGATCCTAACCGCAAGATTCGATAGCGGCGACGATGTCCTCGAGCGGTGGCCTTTCGCGCTGGGAAGGGCTCACGGCGATCCAACAGATCTTACCGCCGGCGGAGACTACGAAGGTTGCGGGCCGCGCGATGTTGTATGCATCCATGGCCAACGCGTGATACACGCCGTAAGCATGCGTCACTGTGCGGGCTTCATCGAAGAGTATCGGGAACGGGTATTTCCGCTTCTGAACGTGCTCCTTGCCTTTGAACCAACCGTCGATTTTTTGCGCGGCAATGAATACGACGGCCGCCCCGCGTTTCTTAAATTCGTTGTAAGCCGACTCAAACTGAGTCAGTTGCCTGTTGCAGTTGGGTCACCAGGTTCCACGGAGGAATACCAGCACGAGAGGCTTGCCGCGGTAATCGGAGAGGCGGAGTATGTTGCGTTCGGCCGTGGGAAGGGTGAAGTCGGGCGCGGGGTCGCCTGCGTGCAAGGTATCGGAAGTTGATTTGAGCATTAGAAAATGTTAATCCCCTCCTCATGAGGAGGGGAATATACCCATCGCACGATTTGTCACGCCTACAGCCTCGGCCGTTTTGTTCACCGCTCCACTATAATTTTGTAAACGGGATTGTCCAAGCTTATGAATCCGACCCTCGAGGCCAAACTGAAGAACATTCCTGCTGGGCCGGGCGTGTATCTGTATAAGGACGACGCGGGCCAGACCATTTATGTGGGTAAGGCCAAATCACTGCGGAACCGCGTGCGAACGTACTTCCAACTCTCCGCGGACTTCGATGTCAGGAAAGACCAGATGATGGACGGCATTGAGGACGTGGAGTTTATCGTCACCGACACAGAAGGAGAAGCACTCGCGCTTGAAAACAATCTCATCAAACAATGCAAGCCGAAATACAACATCCTCCTGCGCGACGACAAAACCTATCCTTATATAAAGCTCACAATAAACGAGCCGTGCCCCCGTGCCGTTATCACACGACGCGTTCGCAAAGACGGCGCCGCATACTTTGGTCCATTCTTCCCAGCAGGTTTGGCTCGCAAAACGTTGAAGTTGATCGAACGTTATTTCCTCATCCGGAACTGCAACATTCAAATCGACGGGCGGCGTCCAAGGCCGTGCCTGCAGTACTACATTCACCGATGCCTGGGTCCGTGTGTCGAAGGTCTAACGACCTTCGAGCAGTACCAGGAAGCCGTCAAGGACGTGAAGCTATTCCTCGAAGGCCGAAACAATGATTTGATCAAACGCTTGCACATGAAGATGGAAGAAGCTTCGGCCGCCCAGCAATACGAACTTGCCGCGCATTACCGGGATGCGATCGACACGATGGAAACGCTCGCGGAACGGCAGAAAATGGCGGTGATGGGTTACGACGATATCGACATCTTCGGATTCCATCAGGAGGAACACATGGTCGCCGTTTCCATTTTTCACATGAGAGGCGGCCGTGTGGTCGATAAGCGAGAAGTTTTCTGGGAGGACCAATTCAATTTTGATTCGGGTGAGTTTTTCCAGTCGGTCCTTAAGCAGTACTACGTCGACGCGCCGTTTATTCCGGTAGAGATTCACGTGCCGGCCGACTTCGAGGATCGAGATGTGCTCGAACAATGGCTCTCTGAACGCCGCGGCAGAAAGGTTGAGATCCGCACTCCGCAACGCGGAGCCAAGCGCGAATTAATGGAACTGGTTCACCGGAATGCGCGGCTCTCGTTTTTGCAGAGATTCCGAGCGGCTATGCCGTCTCCAGCCGCCATTTCGAAAGAAATCGAAGAAGCGCTCGATCTGGAAAAGCCGCCGCGCCGCATTGAATGTTTCGACATTTCCAACCTGCAGGGCAGTGATGTAGTCGCGTCGATGGTTGTGTGGGAAGACGGCCGCATGAAGAAGTCGGATTATCGGCGTTTCATTATTCGATCCCTGTCCGGACAGCCGGATGATTTTCAAAGCATGCGTGAAGTAGTGACGCGGCGGTACAAGCGTATTCAAGAAGAAGGATTGCCAATGCCGGATCTGGTGTTGATCGACGGTGGCATCGGTCAATTGCACGCTGCGCAGTCCGCGTTGGACGAGCTGAATATCGTCGATCAGGCTCTTTCGAGCATCGCAAAGAAAGAAGAAATTATTTACATTGCGGGCCGCGAAGATGAACCGATCGTGCTCGAACGGCGATCCCCTGTGCTTCGAATGATTCAACAGATTCGTGATGAGAGCCACCGCTTTGCGATCACCTTTCATCGTGAACGTCGAGGGCGGCGGACGCTCACGTCGGAGCTGTCTGAAATTTCGGGAATAGGGCTCAAGACGACACAGAAACTACTGACGCATTTCGGATCGTTAGCCAACATTCGTGAGGCAACCGTGCAGGATTTGCAAGGTGTCGTGAACAGGACGCAAGCAGAAGCAGTGTGGCGGCATTTCCATAACGAGGGTGTCACCACAGAGACACAAAGACACAGAGAGGGCCGCGTCAATGATCCTTGATCGCGGCGCTTTCTGTGTCTTTGTGTCTCCGTGGTGACACTCACCTCTGTTAAAGTATGGAAACATTTTCAACAACTGCGTGTCTTCCTGTTACTATGGGCCACGCACCAGAAGGAGTTGCGACATGGGCGAAAACAGTGGTGGCGGCGATAAATTTTTATTGTTCGTAGCCGGAGCTGGAATTGGGGCAGTGCTTGCATTGTTGTTTGCACCCAAGTCAGGCCGTGAAACTCGCGACCTGATAGCGCGAACAGCAAATGACAGCCGTGACTTTCTGACAAATAAAATGACCGAAGGCCGGCAGATGGTAGATGAAAAGCGCCGCAGGGTGACCGATGACTTCAGCACCTTTCTGGACAAGAGCAAAGAGGCCGTTCAGCGACAGAAAGAACAGTTGAGCGCCGCTTTTGAGGCTGGCAAGGCGGCTTACCGCGACGAGAAAGGAATCCCAAACGAGTAGGAGGATGGATTGGAAGGCTTGCTGACGCTCTTTGTGGCGCTGACCGCGGTAGCGATCATCACTCAGGCCGGTGTTCTGGTGGGCATCTACGTCATGTCAAGGCGGCTCTCGGACCAGGTTGAACGATTCATGAAAGACACGCGCGAGATGATGGTGCCGGTCCGCTCGATTGCCGAGAACCTGCGCATAGCTTCCACGAATATTGTCGAGATCGGGTTGTCTGCTCGAGACCAGTTCCGCCGCGTCGAAGCAATGGTTACCGATACCGGCGAAGCGTTGCACATGCAGCTCGAGCGTTTCGATCGGATGAGCCAGAACATCATCGACCGCATCAACGAGACAGCTGAGATCGTCCAGGATTCTGTCGTGCGTCCCGCCCGCGAAGTCGCTGCCGTTGCGAAAGGACTCACGCGCGGCTTGGGCGCCTTTTTCTTTGGAAGAGGCCGAAGCACCGTCGATCAGGCGCGCCAGGACGAAGAACTATTCATCTGATGAACGCTGGGTGAAATGGAAATACCCCTATTTCCCCTTCCTAACCTGGTCCTCTTTCCTCACATCGTCGTCCCCCTGCATATCTTCGAAGAACGCTACAAAACGATGATCAATACCTGCATCGATAGCAGCGAAGTCTTTGGGTTGGTATTGCTGCGGACCGGCGCGGATGAGGAGAGCGAGGAAACGATCCATCGCGTCGGGGTTACTGCCAGAATTGTCGAAGTCGAACGCCTCGATGAAGGACGAATGAATATCCTTTGTGAAGGTGAACAAAGGTTCCGTATTTATCGATTTAGTCAACAGACACCGTTTTGGAAGGGTGCTGTCGATTTCATTGAAGATGATGAACGTAACGCAACGGAGGCGCTGTACGAGCAAGTCGCCGAACTTTACCGCAGCGTTGTCGACGTCAGCGCAAAGCTCAGCGGTTCCCAGGAAGCGGAACTCGCTCTGCCGGATTCCTCAACGGATCTTTCGTATATGGTGAGCTACGTTCTCGATATCGAGCCGGAAGACAAGCAGAAGTTGCTCGAAATGGATTCCACCGCCGAGCGGTTGCGCATGCTGCTGGCCCACCTCACCGATACTCTGCGCAAGCTCGAACAGCAGCGCGCCCATAAAGAAGTCATGACAAAGGTGCGAGGAAACGGAGATCTCGGCAGGCCTCACACAAAGAAATAGC
>DATFXZ010000226.1:0-7472 GCA_035315305.1 Terriglobia bacterium
TCTTGAGAGTTGGCCGCATGCTTGCAGTGATCAGGTTGGCCGACAGGTTTCCTGTTCGGCTAAACGACAGGAGAAGATAATCAACGTCTGAAAGCGGCCGTTGGATGGGTGGCCATGGACGGACTGGACTCGATATGAAAAGAGAGAAAGGATTCTCATTACTCGAACTACTCATCGTCGTGGCAATTATTTTGTTGATTGCTACGATAGCGATCCCGAGCTTGCTGCGGTCCAGGCAAGCTGCCAATGAATCGCATGCCGTGGCGAACTTACGTACACTCAACACGGCCGAGGTCCAATACATCTCGACGTATCAGCAGTACGGACAAATATCAAACCTTGTTAGCGTAGGCTTGTTGGACTCGCGATATACGGGAGGTTCCGCTGGGTACAACTTTGCTGTCACGCTTGGCGCGGGTAGTCTCAATTACACGGCAAGCGCAACCGCTCAAAGCGTGAATGCCGGTCGATTTGACTATTTCACCATGCCTGATTACGTCATTCGGTACTCGACCGATGCAACCCGTGCACCAACAGGACTATCGGGTGAACCTGTTCGATAACCGTTACACCGCGGCGCGCACGCTTGTTCTGTGTCTGGTGCTCGTCGCGGTGTGTTACTCCAACTCGATCCCAAACGCTTTCATCCTCGATGACATCCTTATTGTCGGCGCCAACGAACGCATTCGCCACATCGATCCGTTGCACTTCCTTTTTCAATCCTATTGGGGAGATCTCAACCACGCCGGCATCTATCGGCCCCTGACAATTTTCACGTTCTCGCTGGAGTACCCGATTTGGGGCGTATGGGCCTCCGGATTTCGCATTACGAATCTGTTGCTGCATGCCTTGAACGGCTGGCTGGTATTCCTGTTGGCGCGCGGGCTGTTGGGATCGCCCGTGGCAGCATTGGCTTCCGCGGTCGTATATGTCGTGCACCCCATACAGACAGAAGCCGTGGTGAGTATTGTCGGTCGCAGCGAACTGCTGGCTGCCGGATTGTTTTTTGCCGCATGGCTCGCATTTCGAAAGGGCCGCACGTGGGTAGCGGCGCTTGTCTATTTTCTGGCTGCGCTCGCGAAAGAAACTGCGATCACGCTTCCCGCCATTCTGATGCTCGAGATGGCGTTGACTGAAGGTGGAATCCGCAAGGTGCGAGAGTCGTGGCGTCGTTTCGCTGTTCTGGCCATCACTGGTATGGGTTACCTGACTCTTCGCTTTTACGTTCTTGGCGGACTTGGCATTCCGCCCAGCGGACAATATCTAAATGGGACACTGACGCTGACGGAGCGATGGCTGACTTCCGGCCGGGTTTTTCTCCGGTATTTCAGACTGATCTTGGCGCCGGTGCAGATCGCAAGCGATTACGACTTCAACTCCATACCCGTCGCCGGCATCCGTGATTGGGATGCGTGGATGGGTCTTGCCTTTGTGGGAGCGGCGATCATCCTGGGGGTGCGTTTCTTCAAGCTCCGGCCCGCCGTTAGTATCGGGATTCTTTTCTTCTTCATCGCGCTGCTGCCGGTATCGAATTGGATCATGCCCATTGCGTTGCTCATGGCCGAACGATTTTTGTATTTGCCGATTTTCGGGTTCGCATTGTTGGCAGGGTTGATGTGGGCGGGAATTCAGCAGCGAGGTCCTCGGCGTCTTATTATGGGCGGATTCGTGACCTTCTCTGCCTTGCTGTGCATCAGCCACAACTACGTGTGGCAAGACACACTCACATTTCATGAAAACGCCGTGCGCATTGTTCCAAACAATGCTCGTGCGCGATTGGGCTACGGTTTTGCGCTGCTTCGCATGAATAAGGTCGTTGAGGCAAAAGAGCAATTCGAGGCTGGACTTCGCATCCTGCCGAAGAGCGCGCCACTATTGGCGGGACTCGCCGGCGCGACCATGAAACTCGATGGACGCTGCGACCGCGTACGCCCGTTACTCGCTCAGTCCTTTGCGAGCGATCCTGGACAATGGCACAGCCTCTGGGTACTCGGCGACTGTTTCATGATGGAAGGCAACATCGATCGGGCAGAGCAAAGCTATCGCCTCGCGATTCAGAACACAGAGTTTCCCGACGCGAAGCTTTTGCTGTCGTGGGCGCGTCTTCTTGAAACGGCAGGCAAGACGCCGGCCGCCCTCGCGGCGTATCAAAGGGCGGCTCTCATTGATCCCACGGATGAAGGAATCCGGGCGAAGGTCAGACAGTTGAAGCAATCGAACTAGAATGCATATACCAACAGCGATTCACCGATGCGGTCCACAGGTTTGTATTTGTTCCAGGCCGGACTCACGGTCTTAATACGTGCAACGTAATGTGCGCTGATAATGTAGACGCCTTGCGCGGGATATCTCGTCACCAGGCGCTCGAATACCTGCGACGACGGCATGTTTGCAGGCAATCCGTAATAGGCAGGGTTGTCGAGAGGCGAGAAGGTATACAAGTTTACGTTTTGAAGACCGTGGTTACGAACGTATTCAGCAGCCAGCTTTATACCTTGTCCCCAATCGACGTTCGAATCATCAAGGAGAACCTGCCCACCCGTGGGGCCGCCGGCGAGTTCATTGAAATACGGAATATAGTTCGGAAATGCATGGGTCGCAGCCCACGCCTGCCACAAAAGCAACATGGCCATCGCACCGATCCCGACGTAACTTGCCGCCAGGCGGCGAACGATACGGCTCGTCCATACAAACAGCAACGGGAATATCGGCAGCAAATAGCGAAAGCCGATCTGACTGGCTCCGATCGAGTCGATGATCAGGTAAAAGACGATTCCCGACATCAAAATGATTTCGCCCCAGCGGTCGATCAGCCCAGACCGGAGGTCGACCAGAGTAACGGCGATCAACAGAAGCGTTGGAATTGTCGCTTTGAAAAGGAATGCCGCCGGAAAGTAGTACCACCAACCGCCAAGTTTCAATTGGCCGAACAAGTAGAACGGATAATTCGGAACAACTTTCACGTTTACCCAAGTTCCGTTCCTGAAGTAGAGAAGTGGGGATTGGGAGAAGAGATACGCCGCTTCGATTACAAGCAACGAAGCGCTTCCCATTATCAGCAATCTCTTCAGTGCACCCCGGCCGTCCCGCGCAAGGCACAGAACAATGATGAGGATGGGCAGGAAAGCACCCGAGTATTTGGAAGCCATTGCTGCTCCGAGCGCAAGACCGGCGAAGAGATCGTTCCGCTTCCAAAAAAGGTAAAGCGTCAGAACTGTGAATACCGCAAGCGGAACGTCTGTCGTGACCAGCATTCCGTGGGCAAGCAGGTTTGGCGAAAATGCGTAGAGTCCAGCCGCAAAGAGGCCCGCCGCCATTCCAAACAAGTCTCGGGCCCACAGAAACGTTATAAGAAGACCAACGGCTGCAAGCCCGACCATTGGGACGCGGCTCCAAAACAGCACCCGGTCCGCGTCGTTTTGGTAAAGAAAATTGAAACCGAATCGAAATTCTGCGCCCGTTTTCCAATCGTCGTTGGTTGTATCGAACTTCGGATGAATGAACAACAGCGGAAACGCAGCGATCAATTTTGCAAGCGGTGGATGTTCTTCATTCATTCTAAAATCGCGCGTTTGCCAGTAGCTGAAACCGGCGGCGAGATGTACTGGTTCGTCGGTGGTTGCGGAAAGTTTTGGCAGAGCAAGCAAGGCCTGAAGGCAGAAAGCCGCTAGAATGATGACAAGTACTATTATATTAAGCCCACGAACCGCACTCCTCATTTCTTGTCTCCTCGTTGCACTTTGCTACCTTAACTCGTTGCCAAACAATTTTGTATTCGATGACGGCCCGATTGTCGCTTCGAATCCTGCGATACGTACGATCGACCCAATAAAATTTGTGAAGTCCCCATATTGGACGACGCAGCAGTATGGAGGCATCTACCGCCCGTTCACTGTATTTTCTCTCTCGGTGGATTATGCGATTTGGAAACGCTGGGCGCCGGGATTCCGACTGACTAATCTCGCTCTACACGCCATGAACGGCTTCTTATTGTTTCTCCTGTGCACGAGCGTCGTTGGTGAAGGAATTGTTCCCCTGGCGGCGATGCTGATTTACGTCACACACCCAGTGCATACCGAAGCTGTGACCAGCCTTGTTGGCCGGAGTGAACTTTTCGCTACAGGCTTCTTGTTGTCGGCATGGCTGCTCTTCCGGCGTGGACATACGTTGTGGCCGGCAGTGTTGTTCGCTATGGCGTTGTTGTCGAAAGAAAACTCTATCGTTTTTCCTGGAATCCTTATTCTGGAGTTTTTTCTAAGCCGCAGTGCCGAGGCACCATGGCCTGCTGCGGTTCGATCGCTGCTGGTCCGAATTGCAGTCTTGATGGCAGTAGCTGCCGCATACCTTGGCCTGCGTTTTTCGGCTCTGGGGAGCCTCGGTATTCCGGTTTCCGCTCAATACATGGGCGGGCAGCTCACGACCATGGAGCGACTGATGACATCAGGCCGTGTGTTTCTCGAATATCTGAAACTGCTCTTCATACCGATAAATGTGGCGGGTGATTACGATTTCAATGCGATTCCTATTGCAAACTTCGCGAGTTGGGACGCATGGCTCGGCTTGGTTCTGATCGCCGTTATCGTTTCTGGCGCATTTCTATACAGGCGACGCAATTGGGTGGTGAGCTTTGGGATCTTATTCGCGTTTCTCGTCTATATTCCCGTGTCGAATTGGATCATGTCGATTAGCGTTTTGATGGCCGAACGATTCCTGTATTTGCCGCTGATTGGGTTGTCGCTGGCTGGGGCGGTCATCTTCAGCGGAATTGGAGATTGGCGGCTGCAGCGCCTCATCGGTACCGGGGTCTTGATTATCGCGACCGTGCTCTGCATCAGTCACAATTACACTCGCCGGAACGACTTTACTTTCTTTGGCAATATGGTACGAGTGGAACCGAACAGCGCCAAAGCAAGGTTGGGCTACGGTTATGCACTTTTGGAGGCCGGCTTGAAAGATGATGCGGCGCGCCAGCTTGAAGCAGGGCTGCACATCATTCCAGATTTCCCAGATCTGCTCACGACATTGGCGATGACAAAGATGACTACCACCGGGTGCAGTGACGCTTGGCCTCTTTTGAACCGAGCGCTTCAAGCCGCTCCTTCTCGCGGTGACACGCTCCGTCGTGTCGGAGACTGTTATTTCAAGGAAGGCAAAATCCTGGAAGCAGAATCGATGTATCGTGAGGCAGTGCACAAGATTCCTTACCCGGATTCTTTGCTCTATTTCATGTGGGGGCGTTCGCTCGAAGAGACTGGCCATGCGGAATCCGCCATCACCGCGTACGAGCGCGCGGCGTTCATTGATCCGGACAATGTAATCATCAAGCAAAAGCTGAGTACGCTGAAATCTCAATGAAATTATCGATCATCGTTCCACTGCGACTCAGGACGCCCAAGGAGTATGCCCTGATACGAGGATTCGGGTTTGAAATTCCGGTATCTGTTCACGATTGACATTGCAAGGGAAGAGTATTGTTGTCCTGCGGCCGTGTCGCCGCTCTCGGCATACCAGGACGCCAGCTGTATATATGCGGGTACGTAGTTCGGTTCGTACTCAAGCGCTTTGTGCATTTCTTCAAACGCGCGATTCTTTTGTCCGAGATTGTAGTAAGCGATTGCGAGATTTTTTCTTGGAAATGGCAGGTAGGGATCCACTTGGAGCAGCCGCGTGTCGTTTTCGACGATGCGCTGGTGCCACAACGAATCCTTGTCTTCTCTCCCGGTAAGGAATCGGATTAAGACTTGTTCCATCCGAAGGTATAGTTCAACGGTCTGCGGACTCGTCTCAATGCCCCGCTTTAAACATCTATAGGCAAGATCAAGGACTGTCGGGTCACCTGTTTTATCGAATTTGGCGATGTATACCTTGCTTAGATTTTCGAGGAAGCCCGAATAATCAGGTACGAGGGCAATAGCTTTGCCCAGGTATTTTTCGGCATCGTCCGACTGGGATCGGTGGTACGCCTGCAGACCTTTGGCGTTGTAGTAGAGCGCCATCGACGGAATGACGGTCGAGTGAACGTAGATAAGTCCGACGAAGATACTCGCTAAAGCGATTTGGACAGGTTTCCACTGTACCGGTTGACTTTGTTGTACCGGAACCAGATCCGCAAGAGAAACGGTGACCAGTGCTGAAGCCATCACAGGTACGGTCCAGCAGTTGTCCACGAGTGCGTGAGCGCCAACTCCTGCTGCGACCAGAATGGCCGCTTCCTGGAAACATCGCTGTTCCGGTGAAACTGTCTTCGCACGCTTCCAGGCACAGTTCACCAGATAGGCAGCCATCAAAAACAGGAGTAATGCGGCCGGAATACCGCTTTCGGCGATGTGCTGCAGGTATTCCGAATGCGCGATTCCGATGTGCTTCTCGTAACGGGCAACCTGACCCTCAACCGGATAGTTGAAGCGCTTTGATAGGTGAAAGAACTCTCCTGGACCCACGCCGAGTATTGGATGCTCTGCAATGATGCGCAGCGAGATCCGCCAGATTTGAGTGCGTCCATAGTTGTAAGGATCGGTTTCGCCGCGGTCCAAGAATTTTCGTAGAAGGAACGGGCTGGAGGCTGCGGCAACAATGATCATGCCGAGCGCCGCAACCAGCCAGATTTGCCGCGGAATTCGGTTCCCAGTTCGAACTGCCGCTAAACCGACGATTCCGACAGCCGCAAGTACGGCGCCGCGAGAGGATGTCTGGACAATGCCAAATAACAGCAACAGGGCACACAATGCTGCAGCAATGCGCCACGCACGACGTGTACCGAATGCGGCGACCGCGACGGTTGCCGCCAACCCTACCAGCAGAAAGGTTCCGAAGTAGTTCGCGTTGTACGCAGAAAATCCTGCAACCGGCCGATGCTCGCGGATCAGGTCAGGTAGAAGATGGACCAAATTCATCGCCACCACTACAGCCAACAAGCTTCCTTTCCAGCGCGGCGATAACCTTCGGTTGTAGTGCGCAAGCACCAGGAACGCTACGATGAACAGGAGATGCCTATAGAAGATCGAGAGTGCGTCGAAGTGGGAACCTGGAATTCGCGCGACCGAAATTAACGACAGTATTACCCATCCCGAGAGCAGCCCCAAGAATGAAACTGAAATAGTTTCGGTATTCCGTCTTGAGCCAATGACAGCCAAAATCGAAACGGCGACCAGCAGCGTTCGATAAGTAAAAAATACAGTGGCTCCGGAGGACTCATTTAGTGTCGAAACGACGATCAGCAAAACCACACAAATGGCGATTCCAAACTGAAGCCAACTCTCGATGCCGATTTTCTTAAGCACGTTCCATCCGATTGAATTTTATAAACTGAGGACATGCGGATGGTAGCCCCGGACAAGGGGACAAGGGGTCAGACCCCTTGTCCCCTAAGCCCGAGGGGTTGCTGCAAAAATGCACATCCTTTAATCTCAGGGGATGCATTTCTTCTTAGCCCTCTATTTTTTGCTACAGGGGCTTCCCGCCCTTATCGACGG
>DATFXZ010000227.1:0-7160 GCA_035315305.1 Terriglobia bacterium
CAAGCATTTCACGGCAGTGTACGGCGGCAATAGCTTTGACCATAAGAAGCCGGATCCGGTCGGCGTTTTTCAAATACTGATGGATACCAAAGGTCATCGTGAACGCACCTGGATGATCGGAGACTCCGCCGTCGATGTGCTCACCGGGCGGAATGCTTCGATTAAGACGTGCGGCGTGACATACGGCTACGCAACGGAAACTTTCAAAGGCGTCCCACCTGATTTCTTGATCGACAATTTTTCTGAGCTGGAGGCATTGGTCCATGATTGAAGTCCGCAATTACATTCGCGGTGAATGGATATCTGTTCGTCAGGGACGCGAAATCGAAATACGAAATCCTGCCGACCAGGACGAAATTGTCGGCAAGGGCTATCTTGCTTCCGCGCGGGAAGGCTCGAGCGCGGTGGCGGCCGCGTGCGAGGCGCTGCCTGCATGGTCACGGATGCCGACCCCCAAGCGTGGCGAGATTGTCGAGCGTGCCGCAGACTTGCTGCGCTCCGAACAAGACGAGGTCGCACGTCTTCTCACACGAGAAGAGGGCAAGACCGTTGCCGAAGCCAAGGGTGAGATCTATCGCGCTTACAACGTGATGAATTACACGGCCGGCCAGTCTCGACGGATGGGTGGAATCACAATTCCCTCTGAACTTCCAAAGAACTTCGCCTATACCATACGGCAGCCACTTGGGGTCGTTTCTTTGATCACGCCGTGGAATTTCCCAATCTGTATTCCAGCCTGGAAGATTGCGCCGGCGCTGGTTGCGGGGAATACCGTCATCTTCAAACCATCATCAACCACACCGCTGACGGCTGCAAAACTCGTCGACATTTTCGAGCTCGCCGGCTTGCCGCCGGGAGTCCTGAATCTAATCGTCGGCAGCAGTTCGGAAGTGGGTGAGGTGATCACCCGCGACCGTCGCGTTCGGGCAGTTTCATTCACAGGATCCTCCGAGAACGGAGCTCAAATCTACACGGCATGCGCGACGCGAGGCGCGAAAGCGCAATGCGAAATGGGTGGAAAGAATCCCGTTGTGGTTTTGGAGGATGCAAACCTGGATCTCGCCGTCGATGGCATCGTATCGGGGGCTTTCGGCTCCACAGGACAACGTTGCACGGCAACGAGTCGTGCCGTCCTTCAGGAGTCCATTGCGGATGAGGTGATCGCGCGAATGGCCGAGCGTGTTTCCAAATGGAAGGTCGGCAATGGCCTTGATCCCGACGTGCAGATGGGACCTCTCGTTAGCGCGCAACAATTGAAAACCGTGGAACAGTATGTAGAAGCCGGTAAAGGTGAGGGCGCCAAGCTTGTGACTGGCGGCAAACGGACCTCTGGACTGCCTCGCGGTTTCTTTATGGATCCGACAATTTTCGATAACGTGAAACCGGAACACCGTATCGCACGTGAAGAGATCTTTGGGCCCGTCCTTTGCGTCCTTCGCGCGAAAGACTACGAACAGGCAATGGCGCTGGCAAATGCTTCCGAATACGGCCTGACTGCTTCGATTTATACGAACGACGCCGCCCGGGTCTTCGACTTCTGCGACCGCATCGAGGCCGGCATGGTGCACGTGAACTCGCCGACAGTCGGCGGCGAGGCACAAATCCCCTTTGGCGGCGTCAAGTCATCCGGCATTGGCGATCGCGAACAAGGTCCGACAGCACTGGACTTTTATAGTGATGTAAAAGTGATTTATATCGACTACACAGGCTCGGCGCGAACGAGCAAGTTCTATTAGGCAGAGGGGTGTCACCACAAAGACACAGAGACACAAAGGTCTGGCCGCTCAAAGAAAATGAATACTCAATACAGGCTGCCAGACCTTTGTGTCTCTGTGTCTTTGTGGTGACACCCCGTAGTACTAGGCCGGTTTCCACGACGCTGGGACGAAATGCGGCTCTCCGGTCGTTGAGAATAATACCGACATCGCGGTATCTATCCACTTCGAATGGTCTACGCGCGAGAGTTCTTCACGTGTGAAATACCGCACGTCGAGAATCTCATCACCATCCGGACGAAGGCTGCCTCCCACAATCCGGCCCCGAAAAATCGTGCCGACGTATGCGGCTCTGTCGCCATTGGCGTAATCGATCATAAGATCACGGCCGCCGTACACACCGAGTATTCCGGTGAGTTCTACTAACAGTCCCGTCTCTTCCCATGTTTCACGCACCGCTGCGTCGGCCGGTTGCTCTCCAGGTTCGAGAATACCGCCTGGGGTAACCCAGACATTTTTGTCGCGATGAAGACACAGCAGGAGTCGCATCTCTTCGTCGTGGACTGCCACTGCAGCAGAAGGCAGAACCAGCAAATCATGTCCGACCTTTTTTCGAAGGCGTTGCAGGTAAGGCGACATTGGCATGAACCATCTCCCTCCAAGTCATGATAAAGTCCCACCCCGGGATGAGGAACTGTCTTCTTTTGGCGATCTTCTTGGCCACCGCTGTTTCGGTGGCAGCCGGGCAACGCGTTAGCGGAGAATTGAGGCTTCAGGTCATGGATGCGACGGGCGCGGGACTGCATGCGTCAGGCGGCATCATCGGCCGGACTATCGGCGTTGACCGTACATTCGAAACGGACGAAAGCGGACATTTGATCGTCCGTGGCTTGCCGCCCGGCCGCTACGAACTCACGATTCGCAGCGAGGGGTTCACCACAAGAACAATTTCGATCGACATCCAGTCGCAGCTTCCCCTCGAGCAGCAGATCCGTTTGGAAGTCACACCCTTGAGTACGACCATCGAAGTGAAGGACGAAACGCTGATCGATCCAGTCCAGACGGCGCAATATCTTTCCCATGAAGCGCTCCAAGATCGCCCGGCAGTAGCGGCTAATCGTTCAGTCATTAATCTCGTCAATACCCAACCCGGGTGGGTGCTCGAGGCCAATGGAACGCTGCATCCTCGTGGTTCAGAGTATGACGTCCAATACATCATTGATGGTGTTCCTCTCTATGACAATCGCTCGCCTGCTTTCGCGCAATCCGTCAACATTGATGAATTCGAGTCTTTGAACGTGCGGACCTCAGGCTACCCGGCCGAATTCGGTCTGAAGTTAGGAGGTGTCATTGAAACCGCCAGCGATCAGGATACGCATCCCGGTTTGCACGGAGCCTTCTCACTTCATGATGGCAGCTTTGACAATCGTGCTGGTTTTCTATCGCTGCGGTACGGCCGAGGACAAACCTCGTTTGGTGTGACTGCTGATGGAATGGGAACACATCGTTTTCTCGACCCGCCCGTCGAGGAGAACTTTACGAATCGTGGCAGCGGCCGTGGATTTTCTGCGGTGTTGGAGAGGCAATGGTCCGCCACAGACCACACGCGCTTTTATGCAAACGATCGCAGAACGAAACTGATGGTTCCTAACGAACTGTTGCAAGAACTGGCGGGCCAGCGTCAGGATCGAGACGGCGGTGAAACACTCGGACAGATTTCCCACACTCATATCTTTTCCAGTCATGTGCTTGGTCAGTTCCGCGCAATGTCACGAGATACGCACGCTCGGTTCTGGTCAAACGAGCTATCCACGCCGATTCGGCCTGCACAGGACCGTGGGTTTCGCGAAACCTATGTGGCCGGCAGCATCGCCGCCCACTACGGCGGTCATGAGCTGAAAACCGGAGCAGAGATGTGGTTTTCTTCGGTTCATGAGGATCTCAGCTATCACATTACGTCTTATCGTTTGGGAACTGTTCCGATCTTTGATCGCGACCTGCCTCAAGACTTTCAATTCAGCAGCAAGGCGCCCGGACGCACGCAATCGGCATTTGTTCAGGATTCGTGGCGCGTCCGGAACTTCAACGTCAGCGCTGGAATTCGTTTTGACCATTACCGTCTTGTAGCGAACGAAACTGCGTGGAGTCCACGGCTAGGAATTGCCTACAACGTGCCGAAGGCGGGCCTTGTGATACATGGATCGTACGATCGCGTATTTCAAATTCCGGCCATGGAAAACATACTGCTTGCCAGTTCTGACGAAGTCCGTAACCTCGGCGGCGAAGGCGCATCTCTTCCGTTGCGGCCATCGCGCGGCAACTTTGTGGAGGCGGGATTTTCTAAGAGCCTTTCGCGTTACATTCGTTTGGACGGCAGTTGGTATCGCCGGAAATTCGTAAACTTCGCAGATGACAGTTTGTTGCTGAATACGGGCGTGAGTTTTCCGATTGCTTTCAGCAAAGCTACTGTGCACGGCTTTGAGAGCAAAGTTGACGTTCGTGGTTTGGGTCCGTTTAGCGGTCAGGTGAGTTATGCCAACATGCTGGGCACGGGCAGGCTGCCGGTTGCAGGCGGTCTATTTCTTGGTAACGAGACGAGTGATTTGCTCGAGTCGAACGGGTCGTTTCCAATCTCTCAGGATCAACGGAACACACTGCGATCTCAAGTCCGGTATCAGGCTCATCCTCGTGTCTGGTTCGCCTTCGCAGCATCGTTTAACAGCGGGCTGCCGTTCGAGATTGAAGGCCCTGCCAACGAAGACTTCATCGTACAGCAGTACGGAGACCAAATTCTGGAACGCGTGAATTTCGAACGCGGCCGGGTCCGGCCCTCGTCATCCCTTGATGCTTCCGCAGGAATTGAGTTGTTCCATTCCGATAAGACGCGGCTTCGTCTGCAGGCAGATGTGTTCAACCTCACAAATCGGCTGAATCTGATTAACTTCGCCGGCGTTTTCTCGGGCACCGCCGTGGACGTACCGCGTAGTTACTCGGTCAGACTGCGAGCAGAGTTTTAATCCGGTCTCGGACAAGCGAGTGGTAGAAGACAAATGCAGCCGCTCCGCAAGACGCGATCACGGCGGCCATCGGCAGCGCACTTCCGTTATTCAGTGCGCCGACGACGGATGCTGCAATTGCGGCCAGACTGAATTGTAACGTCCCGATCAATGCAGACGCGCTTCCCGCTTTGTTTCCGTGTTCGGCCATAGCCAGTGCGGTCGTGTTGGGAAACAAGCAGCCGACAGACGAAATGTATGCAAACAACAATACGGCGGTTCCCGCAAGGCCGATCAAACGAAGAGCGGTTCCGGCGAGGAGGAGAACTCCCACGCTAACTTCGATGATCAAAACTTTTCGAATGATCACCTGCGTCTCATAGCGGCGAATGAGTCGGACATTCACCTGCGAGGCTGCGATGAGCCCAACCGCGTTCGCTCCAAAAAAGACTCCAAAGCGATTCGCCGGCACATGGAAGAGCTGGATGAACACGTACGGCGTGGCAACGATATACGTGTACAAGCCAGCCATGGCCAAAGCTCCTGTGACAGCGTAGCCGATAAACGTCCGGTCGGTTATGAGTTCCGAATACACGGCAAGAACCTTTTTTAGTTGAAGGGATTGTGTATTCTCGCGCCGGTGTGTCTCCGGTATGCGGAAGATAACCCCCATCAATCCGAGAAATCCCAGCGCCGTAATGACCCAAAACACCACGCGCCATTCGAACCAGCCAATGATCTGGCCACCAACTAACGGAGCAAGTATGGGCGAGACTCCCATTACGAGCAGCAGCAACGAAAAAACTCGCGCAGATTCGCGAGGCTCGAAGAGATCACGGACGACGGCGCGTGCAATGACTTGGCCCGAGCACGCACCCAGGGCCTGAAAGAACCGCAGCACGATGAGCATGTCGATCGATGCGGCTATCGCGCATCCGGCAGATGCGAGCACGAACAGGAACAAGCCGGCGTATAACGGCCGCTTACGGCCGAAACGATCCGAAATCGGTCCGTAGAATGCTTGCCCTGTTGCGAGTCCAAGGAAGAATGACGCCAGAGAAAGCTGTACATGTCCCGGTTCAGCCGCGAACGCAGCACCAATTGTCGGTAGTGCGGGCAAGTACATGTCGATAGAAACCGGTGCGAATGCAGTAAGCGCGCCAAGCAAAATGATGAGTTCCGTGTGCCGATAGTAAGAAGTCATGAATCGCGAATTATACCCGGTCAGGAGCGCAGTGTTTCCGGCAACGACTGAATGAACTCGCGGATAGATGCAATTTGGCTGTTCTGCGAAATAAAGTCGAAAGCAGAGGCACTGACGGACTGAGTTCGCGGAGTCTGCGATGCGCGTAGCGCCGCGTGAAGCACCGGGCATTCATCAATCAGGCCGAGCAGCGCCGCCCAGGCCGGCATATCGAGGATCGCAATGACATCCAGCGCGTCTCGAGCGCGCCAGGGCGTTCCTCCACGCCAACATCTCGATAGCTCAACGCGAAGCGCATCCAGTCCGGTTTGAACATCGCGGTCGTCACAGCGCAAAATCGCGAGGACGTTCAGCAGTTGCTCTGCCGCATACATGCCAACATCCTTATGAAGGACGGTCCAGCCGACCTGAAACACAGTGACAAGATCGTGATTCACAAGAAAATCATCGGGCAGTGACTTCGCGGCAGTCCATAGCGGTGGCCAGTTCTCCAAACCCAGGTTGCACACCGCCACGGCCGCGTCCCACGCCTCGTGTGCTGTGAATGATCGACCCTGAAGGGCGCATCCCGCCATGATCGTGTTCGCAAGATAGGTAAGCTCCTCGCTTCGTCTCACGTAAGCGGCGTGGTCGCCGTCGAACACGAATTGCATGTGCATCCGGATGCGCTGAAGGGCCCCATTGTGATCGCCGCTCTGGTCTTGCGGTCCCGTTAGCAGTGCGCGAGGCTGCGCGATGATTCCAGACTCGAGAAGTACATCGACCAATGCAGCAGCGGCTTCAATAGGATCCGTGGACGGAACCGGTCCCTCTGATGCGGGCCAACGCCGCATGCTAAAGTGCGTTGCTGTCACCGCGTCCAGTGAGTCGAGATACGCACGTGCGACCGGATTGGCGGGCGGGATCGTGTCGGATGTGAGCCGAAGCTGGTGCGACATCTCGAGGAACGCACGAGCCTGTGCCGGCGTCACGTATCCCTGATCATCCCGGCGTCGCTCCCGATCGAGCGCCAGATCGAACATGATCTGATGCTCGTGGGCGAGAACGTCATGCAGTCCATCCGATTCGCGGCCGAAGTTTGAGAGGGCGCGGCATCCGCGCATCACTTGATGGAAGTAGTCGGGATGTTCCGCGTCGAGGGATATGAGGATTGACACAATTGCCTCCCACGAGTCGGTACGCTTCGCGAAGAGCCGGTAGCCGCCAACGTAACACGCGAGTGCATGATCGGGCTCGCGGGTCCCC
>DATFXZ010000228.1:0-19168 GCA_035315305.1 Terriglobia bacterium
AATTTCGCGCCCGCTGTCCCACTTCTCAAATTTGTATGGTCCAGTACCTACCGGCGCGCGATTCGCGGGGTGATTATTAAACCGTTCTGCGAACTTCTTGATCTTTGGATCAGTTTTACCCTTCGGACTGATGATGTCCCTGTAGCTGAACGTATCGAGTAATCCTTCTTCGTCAAAAACATGTTTGGGAATGATCGGCAGAAGATTGGTGACGACATTCCGCAGGTTATATACGCTGGCTTTGCTCATCACAAAACGCACCGTTTGGCCGTCTACCTGGACATCAGCAAGTTCTGTTAACGAACTTCGATGACGTGCTGCATCGGTCAACGGACACGCTGCGGCTTTAAAGGTGAAGAGAACGTCCGCCGGTGTGAACGGTTGTCCGTCGTGCCACTTCACACCCTCGCGGATTTTTACGCTATACGTTAAATGATCTTCCGATATTGTGGGCGGAGCTTCGGCGAGAAGTGGTTCGGTCACATCCCAGTCCGTCGTGTTGTACCCCATCAACAATTCGTAGATCTGCGAATTCTTGGCCCCCCACAATACATATTGTGCCGCCGCTGTGACGCTGGTTAGCGCGTTCAAATTGTCCGGCTCGCCCTCGAAACGAACAATCGCCCAGTCACCTTGCACCGGCTGACCGGCATCGGCGGTTGATTTCGCGCCCTTTGAATCAGGTACGCCGCACGCAGTAAGAAATAAAGCGAACAGCAGAGGTAGGAACCGCACTCGACGCGTCATATCACGTTCAGGCCTCCAGAATTATTCACGATCGTCGCGTCATTATTACATGGGTGACGGGAATGCAAGCCGATTTGTCAACGGCGGGAGAGCCGGGACGCGACGAGCTGCAGGCCATCCAACGTGATGTTTGGGTCTACTGTCTCAATGAGCTTTGTGTCCTGAGCGATGAAAGGCGCTTGTCCGCCTGTGCCAATGACTCGCGTGTTTGGACCTAGTTCTTTTTTCATTCGAGTGATGATGCCGTCCACCAAAGCAACGTAACCGTAAAACAAACCGCTCTGCATGCTGCCGATAGTGGACGTACCGATCACGCGTGCCGGCTTTTGAATCTCAATTCGAGGCAGCTTGGCCGCGTGCTCATACAGTGCCTCTGCAGAAATCACAATACCGGGCGCAATGACGCCACCGCCGTACTCGCCGGCGGCGGTAATGGCGTCAAATGTCGTGGCCGTTCCAAAATCCACAACGATAGCCGGATGGCCATACTTGTGCACGACGGCGACTGCATTCACGATGCGGTCCGCGCCGACTTCACGAGGATTGTCGTACAGGATCGGGATTCCGGCATTTTCGTGCGTGACGAACAATGGGTCGACGGAGAAGTAGCTCGACACCATTTCGTGTAGAACGGGGTCGAGTGGAGGAACGACGGATGCAATAATCACGCGCCGTATCTTCTTCGCATCGATCTTCTCGAGCGCAAACAGATTCCGAAGAAGAATGCCATACTCATCGACGGTCCGTTCCTTCTGCGTGGACAACCTCCAATGCATGATGAGCTGGTCGTTGGCATCATAAACTCCGAAGACAGTGTTTGTGTTTCCCAGGTCAATGGCAAGAAGCATGGGCTATTCCCAGGCGACGACATCGCCGCTGTAAACCTCTTCGATATCGCCGCGTTTTTGTTCGATCCTTAAAGCGCCAAGCGGGTTGAGACCTCGCGTCACCCCTGCAATCTTTCGCACTCCATCATGGATCTCGATCTTACGTCCATTTGCAAAACTGGAGAAGCGGGTCCATTTGTCGATGATTCCGGCAGTTCCCTTCCTCTCGAAATCCATGTAAATGTTTTCAAACTCCTCGAAGAACTCCGACAGAATCTCGATGCGAGACTGAATTCTGCCGGACGCTATGCGCAGCGACGTTGCGCGGTGTGCGATGTCTTCGGGAAAATGCTCATGATTCGCATTCACACCAACTCCCACAATCATCGTCTTCACAAGATCGACTTCAGCCTGGATTTCGGAAAGGATTCCACAAAATTTCTGTCTGCCGACGAGTAAGTCGTTGGGCCATTTAATATCGATGTCTAAACCTGTGTATCGTTCAATTGCATTGTGCATGGCAACCGCCGTGGCCAGCGTGAAAAGAGGAGCAAGACTGGGCGGAGCTTTGGGAAACAGGACCATCGAAAAATAGATTCCCGATTCACGTTCCGAATGCCACGTTCGCCCAAGACGGCCTCGGCCTGCAGTTTGTGATTCCGCAATAATGACGGTCCCTTCCGGAAGTTTCCGTCCATGGGCTAAAAGCCGCGACGCAAAAAGGTTTGTCGAGTCGACATCGTAGAAGTGATAGAGATTACGTCCAATCAGTCTGGTGTGCAATCGCGGCCGTATTAATTGCGGCAGCAAGACGTCGGGCAGCCGGACAAGCCGATAGCCGGTAAATAATTCGCCGCGGATTTCGATGCCGGCATGCCGGAGTTTGTCCACCCACCGGACAAGCGTCGAATGGGAAACACCCAGATCTCTCGCCAGCCTCTCCCCGGAGACTGTGATCATCATGTTCTGCAGGAGGGCGTAGAGAAGCTCGTCGAGTTTTCGGTCCATCGATTACTCGGACGTGACGCGCAGGTGAATGTCGACCGCAGGAACGGAGTGTGTGAGTGCGCCGACAGAAACGTAGTCGACACCGGCCTCTGCGAAGTCCCGTACATTATCCAGCGTGATCCCGCCTGATGATTCCACGGGAACACGTCGAGCCACAATCTCTACGGCCTTACGAGTTTCTGCGGGATTAAAGTTGTCGAGGAGAATAACGTCGGCGCCGGCTGCAAGGGCGGACTGGAGTTGTCCGAGATCGCGCACCTCCACTTCGATCTTTACGAGATGGCCGAGACATCGACGCGCTTGCTCAATTGCTTGTGCAACCGAGGAGTGGAACGCCAGATGATTGTTTTTGATCAGGACGCCATCGAATAGTCCCATCCGATGGTTCATCCCGCCGCCGCAAGAGACCGCGTACTTATCAAGCACACGCAAACCGGGAACGGTCTTGCGCGTGTCCACAATGCGAGCGCGGGTGCCTTGAATGCAGTCGACATATCGTCGTGTCATAGTGGCAATACCACACATGCGTTGAAGGAAATTGAGAGAAGTGCGCTCGGCCATCAGAATGGACCGAGCCGAACCACGAACAGTTGCGAGTGCTGTACCGCCGGAAACGGAAGTGGAATCGGAGGTGAGAATCTCGAATTGCAGAGTTGAATCGACGAGCCGAACGATCTCCTGCGCGACAGAGATTCCGGCAACGACGAGTTCCTGCTTCGTCGTGTATTGCGCCGCTGCGCGTGAATTGGAGGAAATGGTCGCTCGGGATGTTAAATCGCCCGTGCCGATATCTTCCCGGAGAGCCAGGAGTAGCGTGTCCCGGAGTAAGCTCAAATCCACAGGGCTCATGAGTTCTGGATTGAGGCCAGGGAAAATTGTGAAATTGGACGAATCCTGCATCTCAAATTCGAAACCCGAAATCTCCAATTGGACTTGTAGCCTAACGGCGCAACCCGTCCAGTCCAATCTGATATTTCGGCTTTCGGATTTGAGATGCAGGATTCGTCCAATTTCACAATTTCCCTCCTTCCTATCCCAACCTCTTCAGCCCCTCTGACAATTTCGTGGCCTGATCCTCATACTCCGCCAAACGGCGTCGGTTCTCTTCGACCACCTCTTTTGGCGCACGATCGACGAAGTTGGCGTTGGACAGCGTGCGCTCGATCTTGGCTATCTCCGATTGGACCTTTTCCAAAGCCTTCGTCAGCCGGACACGTTCCGCCTCGACGTCGATCAAACCCGCAAGGGGGACTTCCAGGGCGAGGCCTCCGGCCACAGCTTGCGCAGCGAGCTTATCGCCGCTGAGCTGCGGCACAATTTCCATATGGCTCACCTGCGCCAGCTTAAAGATATATTCCCGCGCATCGGACAGTATTTTCGTCAGGTCGGCATCGGCGGACGCAACACGCACCGTCACCGTCTGCTTCGCATCCACGTTCATTTCAGCTCGGATATTTCTGACCTTCACAATGATTTGCTGAACCAAATCCGCATGCGTCTCGACACGCTCGTTCAGCAGCTCCGGATCGAATTCCGGATAAGGCGCGGTAACAATCGATTCGCCATGGTGCGGCAGATTCTGCCACAGCTCCTCCGTGATAAACGGCATGAACGGATGCAGCAGGCGCAAGGCCGTCTCGAAGACATAAAGCAGCGTCGGCTTCGACTGTTCCGGATGCAATTTGATCATTTCCAGATACCAGTCACAGAACTCGTGCCAGAAAAACGAGTAGATGTGCCGCGCACCCTCATGGAGGTTGTACTGCTCAATGGAACGGTTCACTCCTTCGATAGCTCGTGACAACCGCGACAAAATCCATCGATCGACGAGGGACAGATTCGACTGCTTCAGCTCCTTTAGCGTCGGCAAGCGGTCCGTTTCATCAACGTGCCGGAAGATTAATCGCGCCGCGTTCCAAATCTTTGTGGCGAAAGCGCGATAGCTATCGAGCAATTCCTCCGATAGTGCGATATCGGTTCCCGGAGCGCCCATCCGCGCCAGCGCGAAACGCACGGCATCCGTGCCAAACCGGTCACATATCTCCAGCGGGTCGACAACGTTGCCTTTAGACTTAGACATCTTTTGCCGTTCCGCATCGCGGATGATTCCCGTGATGTAGACCGTGCTGAATGGAACATCGTTCATGAACTTGAGGCCGAACATCATCATGCGAGCGACCCAAAAGAAGATGATGTCGTACGCAGTAACGAGCAACGTCGTCGGATAGAAGGCTTTCAGGTCATCCGTCTTATCGGGCCAACCTAAGGTCGAAAACGGCCAGAGTGCGGAACTGAACCATGTATCCAGGACGTCTGGATCTTGACGAATCTTGTCGGAAGAACACTTCGTGCAACGCTCGGGATCTGTGCGCGACACAATGATTTCACCGCAGTCATCGCAGTACCACGCGGGAATGCGATGCCCCCACCAGAGCTGGCGCGAGATACACCAGTCGCGAATGTTCCGCATCCACTGAAAGTACGTGTTTGCCCAATTCGGCGGGACAAACTCGGTCCGGCCGGATTCCACCGCAGCGAGGGCTTCATCCGCGAGCGGCTTGACTCGAACGAACCACTGCGTAGACAACAGCGGCTCTACAACCGTGCGGCAACGCTGGCAGTGTCCGACATTATGCTTGAGCGATTCGGTCCGAGTGAGTAGTCCCTGTCTGTCCAGATCTTCCAGAATGCGCTTCCGCGCTTCGTGGCGCTCGAGTCCGTGATAGGGCCCGCCCTCCGAAGTAATTTTGGCATCTTCGCCGATGACACTGATCTGAGCGAGATCGTGCCGTTGGCCCATTTCGAAGTCCGCAGGATCATGCGCCGGCGTGACCTTCACCACGCCTGTTCCAAACTCCGGATCGACGACAGCATCCTCGATCAGCGGGATCTCACGATTCATCAAAGGCAGAATGACCGTTTGACCCTTGTATTTCTTGTATCGATCGTCCTTAGGATTGACAGCGACAGCAGTGTCACCCAACATCGTTTCGGGTCGTGTTGTGGCAACTTCTACGAAGGCGTTCGCGCGACCCTTCAGTTGATACCTGATGTAATACAGCTTCGATTCGACAGGCTCATAAATCGTCTCGAGGTCGGATATCGCTGTGTTGCACCGCGGGCACCAGTTGATCAGCCGGTTGCCACGATAGATCAGACTTTCTTCGTAGAGACGAACGAAAACTTCACGCACGGCCCGGGACAAGCCTGCATCGAGTGTGAATCGTTCACGTGACCAGTCGCACGAGGATCCGATCCGCCGGATCTGCTTAAGGATGATTCCGCCGTACTGTTCCTTCCATTTCCAGACACGTTCCACGAATTTTTCGCGCCCGAGGTCATGACGGCTCAATCCTTCGTTGCGCAATTCCCTTTCGACAACGTTCTGAGTCGCGATGCCGGCGTGATCCATTCCAGGCAACCACAACGTGTTGAAACCCTGCATGCGCTTCCGCCTTGCAATCACGTCCTGCACCGTGTTGTTGAGCATGTGTCCCATGTGCAGCGATCCCGTCACATTCGGCGGCGGCATCACCATGACGAAGCGAGGACGATCGGATTTAGCGTCTGCGCGGAAATAGCCCATCGATTCCCACCATTGGTACCAGCGGCCTTCAACTTCCTGTGAGTTGTAGATTTTGGGGATCTCAGCTCTCATCGACGTCGTTTCACTTCCTCGCGAACGATCCTTTCTGTTATATCCGGCACAATCTCCCAGGCAATACTTTCGATCACCCTCGTCGATAGTCGTTGGATCACTCGGTCGACAATGCGATCGATATCCTGCTCGGTGATCGATGCGGCTGTGGGCGGGCTAGGTTCGCTCTTAAAAATCGGTCCCAAGCCCAACAGGTCTTCCGATTCAGCCGCAACAGGTATTGCTGCCGGAGGCGGGTCAGCAATTTTGATGGTTTCGACAGTTTCGATACTTTGGGCCACGTGTTCAGGTCTTGGAACCAATTCAGCTGCCGGAACCGGTTCACGCGGAGGCGGCGGGTCAGTCTCCGGCACTTCCGCCGGCAGAACTGACGTCACCAATTCGATCAATGCTCCCGGTTCAAACGGTTTGGTGATACTTGCCGTTGCTCCTGCCTGCTTCGCAGCATTGTCATCAAAGGCATCGAATGCCCCGACAAGCAGAACCACCGGCGTCTGTCCCAACTGTGGATGCTGACGAACATACGTGCAGACTTGATAGCCGTTTCTGCCCGGCATGTAGATATCGGCCAATACGACGCTCGGCCGGACTTCTTCAAAACTCTTGATGGCTGCATCTCCATTGTTCACTTCGACGATCTGGAAGTTCCCATCGGCAAAGATCTGTGTGACGAGACGCCGGATAGTCGGGCTGTCGTCAGCTACTAAAATGGTTCGTCGCATAGGCACTCAACTACGAAAAAGGGGCGGACACTGTCCGCCCCTGAGGGATTCACAATACCCGCCGACTCAGCGGAACTTCTTTGTCGGCGTCGCCGACTTATCTATGACTTTCGGGTTGATGTTGAAATTGGTGTCGCCATTTGTGTTGCCGGAGCCGGCACCGGCCGTGCCGGTTGTACCGCCTCTGACCGGACCTGGCGCCCCCGTCTCTGCAGCCGCGCCATCGTCATCGGCGGATGATCGTGCGCTTGTTTCGGTCGGTACTGGGGGACGAGATTTAAACATTCCGAACATTTTTCCCAAAATGCTCTTGTCGTCGTGCGGCGCTTGCTGCGCCCGCGCTAAAGCAACAGGATTTGGTTCGGGAATAGGTTGATTGAGCGCAGCCAGATGCCTTTTCGCTTCATTGACCCGATCCGAAACCGGGTGCTCTACCACGATCCGAGCATAGTAGATAGCCGCTTCAGGTTCGTTTCCGGCGCGCCGTAATGCCTCGGCCAAGCCGAATAAGGTATCGGGCATTTTGGAATAGTCCGGATACTTCGTCGCGATTTCCTTATAGCGGCTCACAGCGGCCGCATAGTTCCGGTGAAGCATGTAGAAATTGCCAACTCCATTCACACCATCCGCAAGCACTTCCTGCACAGCACGCAAGGCTGTCTTGGCCTCATCGAGAAGATCGCTATCCGGATACGTCTCAAGCATGGATTTCAGCTCGACCTCGGCAAGCCGGGCCTGCGTGTTGTCCCGATCATGTTTTTCGATTCGCCGGACATGCGTCATTGCAATCTTCATCTGAGCATCGTCCGCTAAATCACTTGTCGGGAAAAACGTTATGTAATCCTTGAATTCGTTTTCGGCCTGGCTGAGCGATGAAGACGAGCTTTCTTTGAAAAACGACTCCGCCATGGCGTATTTGGCCCGGGGGAGAAATTCGCTGTCGGGATAGGTATTGATAAGAGTCTGGAGTGTCAACCGCCCAACCGTGAATTTATTTTTTTTCAGATCGCGCATCGCTTTGTCAAAAAGAACTCGATCCGGCTCGTATATTTCGTTAGTTGGCGCGTTGGTAGAGACTTTTTTCCCTCCACAACTCAGCAGAAGGAAAAGTAATGGCGAGACTAAGACAAACTTCTTCATTAAACCTCTGTTACACACATGGAAAACGCGGCAAAACCGCGGTTTAAACGTGCCCTCGATCATAGCCGACTGAAGCCGCTACTTCCAGTAGTTCCTTGACCTTCCGGGCTGGATCCGCTGCATGAAAAATAGCTGAACCGGACACCAGTACCTCCGCTCCGGCCTTGACGACCGTCGGTACCGTCGCAGAGTCAATGCCACCATCGACTTCAATGACGCACCGATAATTCCGTTCCTCGATCATCTGCCGGGCGTGCCGGATTTTTTCGACGGTGTACGGAATAAACTGTTGCCCGCCGAATCCTGGATTCACGGTCATGATCAGCAACATGTCTGCCAACCCCGCTGCGTATTCTACAGCGGATAGGGGAGTCGCTGGATTTATTGAGACTCCGACCAAGACGTTCTGTGAGCGGATGAAATTAAGGGTCCGATCGAGGTGGACTGTCGCTTCCGCATGAACGGTCAACATGTTCGCGCCCGCTTCTACAAAAGCGGGAATGTATTTGTCCGGATCGGTAATCATGAGGTGAACATCGAGGGGAAGCTTCGTTACCTTCCGGATCGATCGGACCACCGGTGGACCAACTGTAATGTTTGGCACGAAATGCCCATCCATAACATCGACGTGAATCAAATGAGCACCTGCCTCCTCGACCTTACGAATCTCGTCCCCAAGCGACGCAAAATTCGCTGACAAGATCGACGGAGCGATCCGAATGCTCACTGGCTAACTTCCAGGAGGATGAGGTCCGATTTCCCCAAACGATATCCCGCCTGGGGCTTTTGTTGGATTACAACCCCTGATTCGACGCCAGGATACTTGCGGTATTCGATCTTCCCGATGCGGAAACCCTCATTGCGCGCTCGTGAGGCAACCAACTCCGCCGGTTTTCCGATGAGATCGGGCATGATGTAAAACTGTGCCGGTGGTCCGAGGGAAATCAGGATATTTACGGACGGGTCGCTCCCCTCGAATGTACCGGGCTTTGGCGATTGATAGATGACACTGGAAGGATCACCCTGTGAAGTGTGCGCGTAAAGAGTGTTTCCCAACAGCAGCCTGCGCTGCGCCAAAGTGAGTTGGGCGGCTCGAACACTTTCACCAACCAGATTCGGTACAGCAAATTTTTGCTCGCCGAGCGACAGGAGCACTCTGACTGTGCGATCGAGTTTCAGCCGTGTCCGGGCGCCTGGATTTTGCTCCAAGACCTTACCTTCGGCGACATCGGAACTAAAACGCGAACTCGTCACTTTCAGTTTCAGTCCGCGGTTCCTCAAGATGTCTTCCGCTTCTTCTTTCGTCTTGCCGGTGAGTTGGGGCACTTCGACCTCCCGGCCTCGTATAGCGAAACGCATCGCTGTAAGGGCACTTACGACTCCCGCGACGGCAAGAATCGCCACCATCAGAATGATGCTGGACCATCGGGAAAGCTGGCTCTGCAGCTTGGCTAGGGGTTCTACGGCGTCGGACTGAACTTCATCCATTCCGTCAATTATCCATCACGGCTTCAAATTTTTCACCAGCTTGGATGCGCGCTCCATTTGCGAAATCAGCGCCAGAGACAGATTTTCGGTTTTCCGGCTGGATCGACACGATCTCGAGCGGCACTCCATTACCGCACATCACACTCAGGCGCCCCTTCGAAGAGACGACGGTACCGGGCTCAAACTGTAGGGGCGGGCTACTCACCCCCACAGCGGTTTTGAGGATCTTGCAGTTCGTCCCCCGGAACTTCGTCACTATGCCGGGCCAGGGATTAAATGCCCGCACTCGGTTGTGAATCTCCATTGCGGTCTTTGTCCAATCAAGCAACCCATCTTCTTTTTTCAACATCGGCGCGAGTGTTGCCTGCGAGTCATCCTGCGGTTTCGGTTTCAGAGTACCGGCGATAATGCCTTCGATGGTTTTAACCACCAGGGGTGCGCCCATTGCCGCTAACCGATCGTAGAGTTCTGGAGTTGTTTCATCCGGACCGATTTCTGTCTCATCGCACAAGAACACAGCACCCGTATCCAGGCCTTCGTCCAGCAGCATCGTGCAGACTCCGGTCTTGGGTTCGCCCTTTGCGATTGCCCAATGCACCGGCGCAGCGCCGCGATATTTCGGTAGAAGCGAGCCGTGCAGATTCACACATCCGTATTTTGGAAACTGAAGCAGCCACGACGGCAAAATCTTTCCGTACGCTACGACGACAATCAGGTCCGGCGCGAGGGCGCGAATGATTTCTCGAGTTTCATCTGCTTTAAGAGATTTAGGTTCATAGACCGGCAAATGCACCTCGTGTGCGCGCTTCTTGACGGGCGTCGACTGTAAAGCATGACCGCGACCGGTGGGCTTGTCGGGTTGCGTGATAACGCCGGTCAGTGTGTGTCCTACTTCGAAGAGTGCATCGAGTGAAGGCAGCGCGAACGTCGCGCTTCCCATGAAGACGAGCTTTACTCCCACTTGCCCTGGCGGATCAGCTTTTTGATGCGCCGCTTGATCATGTCCCGCTTGATGAAGCTGAGGTGATCCAGAAAAAATCTGCCGTCGAGATGATCGAGTTCATGAGAGAAAGCGCGCGCAAGCAAGTCACTACCCTCCAGCAAGATCTCCTTGCCGTTCAGATCAATGCCGCGCAAGATCACTTTCTTGGGCCGGAGGACGGGTGCGGAGAACCCCGGTACGCTAAGGCAGCCCTCCTCTTCGTATTGCTCGCCTTCGGCGAAGACAATTTCTGGATTGAGGATCGTAAGAAGTTGATCTTTCTTCTCGCCGCCGGTCGCATCCGTCACCATGATTCGCTTAGAGACGCCGACTTGAGGCGCCGCCAAACCGACACCCGGCGCTTTGTACATGGTCTCGATCATGTCTTGAACCAGGGCGACCTCAGCGTCTGTTACGTTCGTAACAGGTTCCGACGACCTCTCCAGCACGTCAGATCCCCAAAGGACAATCGGCCGAATCATATCTTCGATATTAACATCCTGTTATGGGTTTCCGCGTAATCCGCGGCTAAAATGACCGCAACTGTTGCAGGTACCCCTCGTAATTCCGCTTCGTCTCATCGATGGAATCTCCTGCAAATTTCTCCATGAAAGCGTCGGCAAGGACCAGCGCTAGCATCGACTCTCCGATAACACCGGCCGCGGGAACAGTGCACGTATCGGATCTCTCGTGCTGAGCGAGGAAAGGTTCCTTCGTAATCATGTCGACCGAACGCAATGCCTTTTTCAGGGTGGGAATCGGTTTGAGATATCCGACAACGCGAACTTCTTCCCCGTTGGTGATACCGCCCTCAATGCCGCCGGCCCGATTGCTCAAGTGGTAAAAGCGGCGATTTTGAGTGTCATATGCAATTTCATCGTGCGCCTGCGAACCTCTATCGTAAGCAATGCGGACGCCCTGTCCAATCTCCACTGCCTTTACAGCATTGACGCACATAATGGCCTGGGCTAGTCGGCCGTCCAGCCGCGTGTGCCAACCTGTATGCGAACCAAGCCCGACCGGTACTCCGCGCGCGACGACCTCAAAAGTCCCGCCAATGGTGTCGCCGTCCTTCTGGGCTTTTTCTATTTCCTGGACCATCTGTTGAGCCACATCAGGAAGTACGCATCGAACGACGTCGTCATCCCGGATGGCTTCCAGCTGCTGCCATGAAGCTATGAAGCCGGAGGGGATGCGTGCATCACCGATCGCAGTCGTATGGCTGAGGACATCGATGCCGAAGTATCGCAGCAGTACTTTGGCCAACCCGCCGCATGCCACCCGCGCAGCCGTTTCTCTTGCGCTCGAACGTTCGAGAATGTTCCGAGCATCCGTATGGTTGTACTTGAGCGACCCTGCAAGGTCCGTGTGACCTGGACGAGGGCGAGTGACACGGCGTTTGGCTGCACTGTCGCCCGGCACCTCGCGGGCGGACATGATTTCCTCCCAATTGGTCCAATCGCGATTCTCGATCATCATCGCGATCGGACTGCCGAGAGTCTTGCCGTGCCGCACGCCGGACAGATAACGGACCTGATCTTTCTCGATTTTCATCCGGCCACCACGGCCGTAGCCCCCCTGCCTCCGTTTCAATTCGTGATCGATGAACTCAAAATCGATGGGAAGGTGTGCCGGAATGCCCTCTACAACTGCGATCAACGCTGGACCGTGTGACTCGCCGGCCGTCCTAAAGCTCAGCATCCGTTGAGTATAGCCGAATTTTCCGCTACGATGGCGGCAATGGCTCTATCGCCGAAAGCTGCAGTCAAGGAAGTACAGGAGCTGTCCTTCCTGACCGGCAGGGCTTTCGCCTCCATTTTCCAGCGTCCCTTTTACGTGCGTGACATCCTGCTGCAGATGGACTCGATTGGCGTTGGATCGCTAACCGTCGTGATGCTGACAGGTTTTTTTACCGGCGCGGTTCTTACGCTACAGACCTCCGCTCAACTCTCTCGGTTTGGCGCCGTTGGCTTTACCGGTGGTTTGGTCTCGGTTTCCCTTGTCCGTGAGCTGGGGCCTGTCCTTGCTGCTCTCATGGTTGCAGGACGGGTAGGCTCCGGCATGGCATCGGAATTAGGATCGATGCTGGTGACTGAACAAATCAACGCAATGAGAGCCCTGGGAACGGATCCGATCAAGAAGCTTGTTGTACCGCGTGTTCTGGCAACTGTCGCGATGATGCCGGTGCTCACGATAGTTGCCGACACTCTTGGTATCATCGGTGGACTGGTTGTGGCTCTGAGGTTCCTGCACATCACGACGAACCTTTATCTCAGCCGTGCGTGGGATGCGCTGGACTACATGGACCTCTTTGGCGGTTTGCTAAAACCGCTCGTATTCGGCGCGCTTGTTGCTGTAGTCAGTTGCTATTGCGGCTTTCGCACGTATGGTGGAACACAGGGCGTAGGACGATCGACGACGCAGGCCGTGGTCGCGTCATCGGTTTTGATTCTGGTATTCGACTTCTTCTTGACCCGCTTGATTTTAGTGTACACGCGATGATCGAACCGGCACTCGAAATGAGGGACGTCGTAAAGTTTTACGCTGCAGACAAACCTGTTTTGAATGGAGTGTCCTTCCGGATCTTCCAGGGTGAAACAAAAATCATCATCGGCGCAAGCGGCTCCGGCAAATCGACGATTCTAAAACTGATCATGGGATTGGATAAGCCGGACGAAGGTCACATCTTCGTTCAGGGCCGCGACATCATTGACCTGGACGAAGACGAACTTGTCAGTGTGCGGCAAAAAATCGGTATGGTCTTTCAGGAATCGGCACTCTTCGATTCTCTTTCGGTCCGCGAAAATGTGGCATATCGGCTTTATGAGATGAACGCGGATGAGAGGGAAATCGACCGCAAAGTTCGGGAGAGCTTGGGGTTTGTTGGACTCGAAGAAGCCATAGACAAGTACCCCTCGGAACTCTCCGGAGGCATGAAACGTCGCGTGGCCCTCGCGCGCGCCCTGATCAGCGAACCCGACATCATGCTTTATGATGAGCCCACAGCGGGACTCGACCCGATTACGTCAAAAAGAATTAATGAACTGATCATCGCGTTGCGGGATATCCGTAATGTGACTGGGGTGTTTGTTACCCACCGCATGCGCGATGCTTTTACTCTGGCAACCGAATACGCGACCAACGGTGACAAGCGCGTCAATTTCTACACTGAAGACAATTTTCTCTGCATCGCAAACACGCGCTTTATGATGCTTCGGGACGGCAAAATCGTTTTTGAAGGGCCGGACGAATTGCTGCGGCGGTCAAACGACGAATATATCAAACGTTTTTTGAGTTGATAGCTGTAGGGCGGTCACGACCGCCCAGGCGCTCATAGAGCGCCTCTACAGCGATTGCTTCGAGAGGAGTGAGGATATATATGGCAACACGTCGATCACTCGCCTGGACTGAACTGCGAGTGGGAATACTTGTAATTACCAGTTTTGCCCTGCTCGCCTTAGCCATTTTCTACGTCAGCGGGCAATCTGGTTTTTTTGTGCGCAGGTACACCATCATTGCGTACTTTCAAAATGCAAATAACCTACGAAGCGGTGCGGAGGTCTCACTCGAGGGTGTTACGATTGGTAACGTTTCCCAGGTTGCCGTCTCAAAGGAGTCCGATCCAACGAAGGCCGTTGAGGCCGTGTTGAAATTGGACTCTAAGTACAAGAACATCATCCGCTCCGATTCGAGAGTAACCATCTCGACCATTGGGCTGCTGGGCGACAGTAAAGTCGACATCACTCGCGGAAGCGAGGCCGGAACAGTCATCGAGGACGGCGGCACCATCCAAGGCAGTGAAGAAGGCGACGTTCGAAGAATCGTCCAGGGCGCGAACGACGTTGTCGCCAATTTCCAGGTCCTCAGCGAAGATTTTAAAAAAATCACCGATCGTATTGAACGCGGTGAGGGTACGCTCGGGAAGTTTCTTACCGATACGTCGATTTATGACAACGCTAATAACGCAGCACGAGAACTCAACACACTTGTGCGCGACGCGCGAACCGGACCCGGCACGATGGGCCGACTGATATCCGATGACGAACTGTATCGAAAGGTTATGCAAATCAGTGACCGTGTGGACACCCTGGTAATGAAGGTCGAGAGCGGGAACGGTGCGATAGCAAAATTTGTAAATGATCCGACCTTCTACCATCGAGTCGACAACCTGACGGCAAAGTTTCAAAACGTTGCCGACAGGATCGACAGAGGCGAGGGGACTCTTGGCAAACTCTCGAAAGACGAGGCGCTCTACAACGACGTCCGGAGTAGCATGACGAGGGTCAACACTCTTCTCGATTCGATTCAGAACGGTGAAGGCACGATCGGCAAGTTCATCAAAGATCCGTCGCTCTTCAACAATGCGAATCAAGTCGCCGCCGAGCTCGAGAAATTGATGTACGATTTCAGACAGAACCCCAAGAAGTTCTTAACAGTGAATTTGAAATTGTTCTAGGAAGTCCATGAGTTCAGAGATCAAAAAAAAACTTGAAGAGGAAATCCAAGCCTTAGAAAAAGAACTGCGCGAAGAGCTGCCGAAGGCCCTTAAAACGGCCGCGGCACTCGGTGATCTCAGTGAAAACGCAGACTATTCGGCCGCCCGGGAGCGGCAAGATTTCGTACGGTTACGTCTAGGCCAGCTAAAGCAGCGGCTGGCAGATCTGTCGATGATCAATTTCGACAAGATTCCACGCGACCGAATCTCGCTCGGCTCGAAGGTGGTTCTGTTGGATGTCGATAAAAATGAGGAAATTACTTACAGGCTCGTCACAAGCGAGGATGCAGATGCTGACAAGGGCTTAATCTCGACGACCTCTCCGATTGGGAGGAGCCTGCTGAATAAACGCGAAGGGGATACGGTCGAGGTGAAAATCCCATCCGGCACTCGAACATTCGAGGTCATCCGTTTTACGACCATGCATGACGGACAATAACACGCCACAAGAACCACAATCCGTAACGGGTCAGATCGGCGCCGCCGGCAAACGCGGCGTGGACTTTATCGTCAATCTGTTGGCGAGCTTACACGTTCATCCCAACATCCTCACGCTCATCGGCATGGTGATTAATATCTTCGCAATGGTTCTGTTTGCGAAGGGAATCTTTATATGGGCCGCATTGGTGATCCTGTTCGCTGGTATATTCGACATCGTCGACGGCGAAGTGGCGCGTCGAACCAAAAGGGTCACGAAGTTTGGCGCTTTTTTCGATTCCGTCATCGACCGTTACTCCGACTTGCTTCTGCTGCTCGGGCTTATCATCTGGTACGCAAAGATTAATCGCATCTTTTATGTCGGTCTAACGGGACTCGTCTTGATTGGTTCCGTCCTTACCAGTTACACGCGCGCGCGAGCGGAATCTCTTATCCCTGCATGCAAAGTTGGATTTCTCGAAAGACCGGAGCGAATTGTATTGCTGATTATCGGCAGCGTCACAGACCGCATGGCTGCGGTTTTATGGGTGATGGCTATCCTGTCGAACTGGACCGTGTCTCAGCGAATCTGGTACACGTGGCGGGAACTCTCTGCGACCGAACGGCAGCAGCAGGTTACATCTTAAGAACACGAACGTCACCGGGAAGCTTAAGAATAAACGTTGACTCCGGTATGTTCGGATTGATCTTGATGTTGTAAAACTTGAGGTTCAAGTAATCACCGCTTGATTCTGTGGTCTTGATCTGAATCGACACCCACTTTTGCTGATCCATCCACATCTGCACTGATTTGAACATTGACGAGTTGTTCGGCTTGAGTTCCAGCACTGTTGTTTTCCTGCCCTCAACCACCTCGTCAGGCCCTACAGATACCGCGAAATTCTTTTTCAGATCTTGGCTTGATTGACCGAACCCAAGGGCCATGAACATTTCCACTTTGTCTTGATGTTCACCGAGCGAGGCCTCCTGCACCTGTTTCAGATTCGGCGTGTAGATCTGAAGTTTTCCTTTGTCGATCAACAACTGTTGGATCGCCGGCTTCATCAGATCGAGACGCACTCGGGGTTCTTTGCCTTTGCGGACGTAATAGAACTTTCCGGAGCTGACGTCTTTGTCGTTAACAAGAATGGTCACATGGGTGCGTTCTATGTCGGACTGAGCTGACCGGAACGTCTTCGCTACTTCGTCCATTTTGGCGAACACCTGGTCGAGGGTGTAGGTGCCCTGGGCCTGTGACACGGGACTCAGCGACAAAAAGCAAAGCAGGCAGGCAATCTTTTTCATTCGGGTTCACCTCTGGATCCAAATCGAATACGCGACGAGCTGTCCAGCAGCGTCGTACACGGGCTCACTGCGCGAAATCGTGACGCCCTCGCCGAGAGATGCTCTCAGGCGATCGACTGCATCCTGCTCCGTTTTTACTTGGACTACCCAGACCGGCCGTCCGTCATCATCGTTTGTCTGGCGTATGGCCTGATCGGAGTTCACTCGCATGAAATCAGGCCGATCATCGAATACGGTCGGAGGCGTGATGAAGATGAAAGCGAGAATAACGAGGCAAATTACATCATACGGGCGGGATCCTCGTTCAAAAGACCATAGTAAATATTTCTTCATACACTGCGCGCCGGCCGTGCCAGTTCGCTTTCAGTGTCCCAGGACGGATCGCTATCGCTGACGATCACTCCGTCGCGCATTTCGATGAGTCGATCAGTGTAACTAACGAGTTCGGGATTGTGAGTGACGAGAATGATCGTCTGCTTAAACTTACGGTTTAACTCCCGGAACATGTTCAAAACGATTTCGGAATTCTTCGAATCCAAACTTCCAGTGGGTTCGTCGGCGAGCAGGATCGCAGGCTTGTTCGCAACAGCGCGGGCTACCGCTACGCGTTGCTGTTCACCTCCGGAAAGCTCGGAAGGCTTGCGGCCCATCTTGCCTTCGATCATGAGGAGCTGAAGAATTCCGGCCAAATGATGATCGTAACCATCCTTCCCCGCGGTGCCGTGAATGTGCCTCGCGACCTCGATGTTCGCGCGGGCTGTCAACGTGGGCAACAAGTTGAATTTCTGAAAAACAAATCCGATCTTGTCGCGGCGAATCGAAGTGCGCCCGGCATCGTTCATGCTGCCGATATCACTACCTTCGATCAGAACATTGCCGGAAGTCGGCTTTGTCATCGCGCCCAAAATATGCATGAGCGTCGACTTGCCGCAGCCCGAAGGTCCCATAATCGCTGTAAGTTCGCCTTCACGGATTGTAAGGTTGACGCCACGAAGAGCTTCGACATCGACCTTGCCGACTTTATAGGTTTTTCGGAGATCCCTCGTTTGTAACAGAGTTTTCATTGATCAGACCCCGAAGTTACAAATTTGTATCACAAACATGTATCACAAACACTACTCGTAGGCGAGTGCTTCAACCGGATCCTGAGCTGCCGCTTTCAGGGATGGATAGAAAGATCCGATGATCCCGCTCAACAGAGCAAATGCGGACGCTTTAAAGACCCAATCGCCTGTGATCAATACGACCAGTGTCGGAAAGGCCGCCTGAACTCCCCTGGCAATAATGAAACTCGCGCCAACCCCCACCACGACACCTATGAGACAAACCACAGCCGATTCTTGAAAGATTAGACTGACGATGAACACCTTCGAAGCCCCGAGCGATCGTAAAATACCGATCTCACGTGTGCGTTCTGTTATCGTCGTGTACATTGAAAGGAAGATGACCAGCACACCGATTGAGAGAGCGACGAAGACCACCGCCGAAATGAATGCATCCAGCGCAGGCATGCTGTTGGACATCATGAGCTTCGCGTACTCCTTCAGTGGAATGACAACGTAAGTCGGAAGAAGCTTCTTGATCTCATCGACCTTCGCCTCGACTTGGCGTGGATCCTTCAATTTGATGAAGAACATGGAGGCCTTGCCCTGCCTGCCCGTCATCTCTTCTGCCGTTTTCAACGAAACAAAAAGGCGCGCCCCTTTGCCGTGCTCCACGATTCCCGCGACTGTAAAAGTATGTCCGAGCAGATTCACTTTATCGCCAACGGTGACGCTTTTCGCCTGCGCATAAATGTCATCGACAACGACTTCATCGGGGCCCTTGAAAAGCCCTCCTTTATGCCAAACGAAACCCTCGCTCATGGCTGTGAAGGACTCCGGCTCGATTCCGTAGATGACTTCCAGTCCGGCTGACGAATTGACCAGTGTCTGTACAGGAGCAACAGCCTTGATGCCATCGAGTTCGGCAATCTTGTCGCGGAGTGAAATGGGCATCGTGCTGGAATTCAAGGCGAGCAGTAGAGACGAATTCGGCGGCTGTAACCAGATGTCCGCACCGACCCCTTCGGTCCGTTTCCCTGTCTCATTCGAGATTCCGCTCGTTAGGCCAACAACTACCAATATCAAGATGACCTCGAGCGCGACCGCCAAGATGCTGACGGTGGTTCGTACAGGACGGGCCTTCAGGCCGGCAATGATCATTTGTCTATTCATTCCGCTTAGCACCTACTTCCTGACCTGCAAGAGCTTGGATCCTTCGGGCCGAGGCAGATCAAATATCTTCGCATCTAACTTCTCGTTCATTGTTGTTTGCTGAAAAGTCATTTTTACAGTGAAGTCCTCGATCGGCCGGTGGATGATGATCGCTTTGGGATAC
>DATFXZ010000229.1:0-7213 GCA_035315305.1 Terriglobia bacterium
CCTCCATTTAGAATCCTATTTTCAGAACGGCCTGGACAACGCGATACGCTTCGCCGTTCGATACGATCGCAGTCGAGGTCGATGTCGCGAGGCTCTGGCAGCACGCGGTCCCGAAGTTTGGTGAAATGACACTCACGGATCCAACCGTGGCATTATTCAACCCGCGGTAATTGGTGTGATTCAGAGCATTGAACGCCTCCAGACGGAACGTGACCTTGGTCTTTTCCCTGAACTGAAAACTCTTCGAGATGGAGCCATCGACGTCCCAGTAGCCGGGACCGGTGAACATGTTGCGGCCCATCCCTATTGAACCGGGTGCAGCCAGTGCAAAAGCCGAATTGTCCAGAAAGAAAACGGGGCCGGCAACGCCCGCCTTGGTCTTGAGCGAGGCGTCCGGAAGGCTGTTTCCCACAAGCACAGCCCGCGAGTTCACAGTACTGCTCGACGAATAGACCGCCGTCTTGACGCCGCTTGTCACGTTAAACGGCTGTCCTGACTGCACGGTGTTGAAGCCTTGAATACTCCATCCGCCGGCCAGAGCATTTAGAAGTCTCGAACTGGTGTTCATCCATCTCTGCCCTTTGCCGAAAGGAAACTCGTAAATCCAGGACGTGACAAAAAGGTGCTTCCGGTCGAAGTTCGCCCTCGCACGCTCTGCCCGCCGGTTGTTGCTGTCGAGGAGCGTCGTGGAAGTAGGAGTGAAGGTTGTACCGAAATCAGTCGAGTAGTCGTCGATGACCTTAGAAAATGTGTAAGCGGCGTTGAACAGGAGTCCCCTGCCAAAGCGTTTTCGCACCGTCGCCTGCATGCTGTGATATACCGAATCGGCTGCGTTGGACGTGACCATGATGCTGCCGAACTGCGGATTCGGGCGCAGGTGAGCGGCCAAGGTGTTCTGCTCGACCCGCCCAGCAAAATTACCCGCAGCATTTTGGTTCAAATCCGTAATCGTCGTATTTGAGTTCACAAACGAAGCGGGGAGCGCGCCGCTAGTCACAAGCGGAATCGACTGGCCGGTCACGCCCGGCGGGCATCCGGTCCCATCGGGCCGGCATCCCGCTTTGAGATTTCCCTGCATCGTTAGGAACTGAGGCAAAATTGGAGCGGCGCTGATTTGATTTGCGTCCAACAAGCTGTAGAGCCGCTCACCGCGGTTTGCCACATAGGCGACTCGCAGAACCATGTCGCCTGGAAGCTGGCGCTGAACGGACAGATTCCACTGGTGGACAGTAGCCTGGCGCAAATCTGGATCGATCAAATACGTGTTGGGAGCGACGCCCAGCAGTTGCGCCGGAGGAGACAGGAAGCTGGAAGGCTTGACAGCGGGCGGCGGCAGAGTTGACGGGAAGTCCTGCGATAGCCTGACGTTGGGAACAGAACCGCATCCTGGCGTCGTCGACGCGTAGGTGGTTGCCGTGCATGTGAAGGCGAGACCGGGCAGGGAGTTCGCTGCTCCGCCTGCAATATAAGTTGAGATCGGATCGAAAGAAATCCCGTATCCAGCTTGAAGAACCGTCTTGTCCCCGAAAGGGCTCCAACTGATGCCCAAGCGCGGCGCGAATGCAGTGGCATTGGAACGTCTCCACCAGCTCTTCGCGCGAACGAATGTCACGGGTCCCTGCGAACCGTCGATTGGTTTGTCAGGCACGAAGACCGGCTCACTCGATTCCGTGGGCGGCCGGTTGAACTCCCATCGCATGCCATAGTTGACGGTGAGATTCCTCCGGGCGCGCCATTCGTCCTGCCCATACAAGTTGTACTGCTGTAAACGCTCGCCCGTTGCCCACAAGGAGTAATAGCCATTTCCGGATCTTGCCGGAACAAATGTATCTGTATTCAGATTGCCGAGAAACGCCGCCTTTAACGTCGCGGGTATGCCGAGCAGATCGTTGATTGTGGATTGTAATCTGGTGCTGTCGAGCGAATTGATTCCGGGTGTTGAACCCGATGCAACCGCGGGTAAGCCGAAAGCAGCGCCCGGCGGGTTCTGTGTGGCGCTCAATGAAATCGATGGCACCAGACTCTGACTGGCAGCGGTGCCTCCCTGATTGTTCTGCTGATAGAATCTCACGTTCCCGCCGAATTTTAATTGGTGCGTTCCCCGGATCCACGAAAAGTTGTCGATGACCTGTGGCGTGTTGAGCCACCGGATCGTGTGCGGTTGGTTGACGTAATGGACCGTCGCGTTGTTGAACGTGTATGCGGGCAGACTCGCAGGATCGGGATTCGAATCGATGTAGGTAAAATAAAACTCAAACCGCGCAAATCCCAATGTCAATTCGTTAACTTTCGTTGGGCTGATCACAGTGCGAAGCGACAACGCCCAGTTCTGCGCCGGCCGCTTTACCTCTCCGCGAGGTGGAAATCCCGGAAATATCGCCGGACGGTTATTCAGCGGGTCGCCTTTGAGCTGCTCTTCAGTTGCCCACAAGACGCGCAGGTAGAGGCTATTAGAGCTGCTGAGAAGGTGATCGACGCGGAGCAGATTCCGTGGCCCCCGGACTTCGTACGGAGTGTTCCACAGGTAGCCCGCGGTATTGAGTCCGTCACCATTCGTGTAAGTATTCGGCGACGGGTAGCTCTTGAGAAGCTTCAATACACTGGGATCGCCGCCGATTTTCAACGGATCGTTGGCATACATATCGTAGCTTCGGACACAATTCAGGTCCGTGGCCGACGCGCAGTTGCGCACTCCATCAGCCAGCGAGCCGTCGGCTTTCACGAGCAGCGGCGAGTTGGCCGTAATCCTCTGTCCATTGATGACCAACGGATTCGCTGGATCCGCGACAAAGTATCGGTAGATGCCAGCCAGTGCCTGCGGCGTATAGACAGTGGGAATGCTCCCAAAGGCCTTATCGATCGCCAGCGCAAGGTTGACTCTCTGGCCCTGCCACGCACCGTAGAAGAAGGTCTTGTTCTTCTTGACCGGACCTGCCAAATCGAACCCATACTGGTTCGATTTGATGTTCGTTCGGGGGTTACCCTGAGCGTTGGCGTAGAATTCGTTGGCATTCAAAACGGTGTTGCGAAAGTAATCCACCATGGACAAGTGATACTCGTTTGTGCCTGATTTTGTGGCAATCGCGACGTTCAGCCCGGCATTCCGTCCTTCTTCGGGAGTCGGATTGCTCGTTGTCACCTTAAACTCCTCGACGTTCTCGGGATTGATACGGAATACATTGTTCACCGGCGTGGGGTTGGATGCTTCATTCGCCTCAATGCCGTCGATCGTGACATTGCCGGACTGACCGCGCATTCCATTGACCGTTACGGTCGTCCCGCTGTTCTGTTGGACGCCCGGTTCGATGACGATCAAGTTCAGCGGATTCCGGCCATTCAGTGGCAGTGTTACGACCGCCGCACGTTCCACAATATTTCCGAGGGTCGCCGAGGTGGTGGTGATCGGCACGGCCGCGGCTTCGACCGTCACGGCCTCTCGGGCTTCGCCAAGCTGGAGAGTAATGTTCTGCACCACAGGGGTCCCAACGTTCAGCGTTATTCCCGTGAGCCGCGTGGTCTTGAAGCCGCCGATTTCCACCGTCAGGGTATAGGTTCCAACTCCGATAGACGGAAGCGAGTAGAGCCCCGATTCATTGGTTGTCTGCTTAAAGGTAACGCCCGTCGCATCGTTCGCTGCGGTTACCAAGGCGCCGCCGACTACGGCGCCGCTCGGATCATAGACAGTACCGGAAAGAGCGGTGCTCGATGTCTGCGAGTACGACAAAGCGCTGGACAAACAGACGACGGCCGCCAGAAGAGAGAGTCTCTTGAAACAAAACATAGCTCGCCACCTCGTTATTTGAAAAAAGGCAACGTAGCCGCGTGTAGTAGAGGCAACTGGGCCCGTGGTTTGCGGTTAATTGCGGGTGTTTACAACAAAGCGGAACGGAACACAAGTACAAAAAGACGAAGAAGCACAAGGAGTGAACTCGTGAAACCGATTCTTCTTATGCTTCTTGCGTCTTCTCCCTTTGTGCCCTTCTCCTCTCGTCGCGTAAAGCCGTGCTGTAATGACGCCCAAGCGCCGGGTCTTCGAAAAATGCTTCGCGCCGCCGGTTAAAAGCCGGCGCTCACGTACGATCGATCCTACTTCGCGCGAGAGAGGTCCAGAATAACGTCCCAGTTGAAATGTGCGAAGCGGACGATTTCGCTTTCCAGAACGCGTTCTTGATCGCTGTGGGCGCCGAAGCCAAGCGGCCCGTCTTCGACGTCCGTTGCCGGACCGATGCCGTAACACTGGATGCCTTTGCTGCGAAGATAGGCCATATCGGTCGCGCCCGTGCCCATTGCCGGCAAAGTAGGCGCCTGGTAGTCCTTCTTCACATTTGCCTCGAGGAGTTGGAAAGCCTCCGAATCCAATTTGGCCACCGGTGTTCCGGGCCTCGCGTCGCGCGAGGTGTAAACCACATCGATTGCAGGATCGTTAATAACCTTCTTGACCTGTTCGAGGAATTTCGCTGGGTCTTCGTCCGGCAAAGTTCGTACATCGAGCCGCGCTTTCGCTTCGGACGGGATCACGTTAGCGCGGTAACCTGCGTTGAACTCGTTCGGCGAAATCGAAGTTCGGAGCATCGAGGCATGGCGCGGTTCATTTTCGAGAAAGTATTCGTCGGCAGCGGCGACCTTCATCGGGTCACTGCTCATATGTCCCGGTACCAGTGCGCGTCGCCGGGTGCGGAGAGCTCCGCCAGCCTCGAAAAATACAAACCCGTCGTGTCGTTGATGCGGATCGGCGTCCGCCACTTGGCGACCGCGGAAACCGCATCCGCAAGGTGAACGACGGCGTTCGTTTTTAAGGGGACGGAGCCGTGCCCAGCTATACCGTGAGCCGTGAGTTCGATGCCTCGCGGAATCTTCTCCATGGTCTGGATCGTCGCGTATTTGACTTGTCCGCCTTGCCGCACAACTCCCCCGCCTTCTGCCAGGCAGAATTCAGACTCGATTTCGTCGAAGTGCTGATCCACCATGAATCGAATGCCGAGCCGCGACGCTCCCTCTTCTCCGGCCTCGAAAAGAAAAATCACGTCGCGATCCAGAGGAATGTTCAGGCGCTTGAGTGTGAGCGCGGTCATGAGAGCTCCGGTTACATTATCTTTGTCGTCGATAGCACCCCTACCGTAAACGTAGCCGCCGTTGCGAGTGGCGGAAAACGGCGGGAACGTCCATTTCTTCGGATCGACATTGACAGTGTCGGTATGCCCCATCACGAGCAGCGGTTTTTTCTTGCCGTTGCCTTTCAATCGAGCAACAACATTTGGCCGGTTCGGCTCGAGCGCGAATACCTTTGTTGGAATTCCTTCCCGTTCGAGGACCTGCTTCAAATAATCGGCCGCCGGCTTCTCGTTCCCCGGAGGATCCATTGTGTCGAAGCGCAGCAACGACTGGAAGTGCTGCATGGTTTCCTCATCGAAAGTCTTCCAGTCCGGCTGTTGGGACTGGGCGATTAGCGCGGCGGAGACAAAGGCTGCAAGGCAAACCGAAAAACTGAGAGTTCGCATGGTGGTAACAAGGTTGACAGAGCCCATTTAAAACCTCAAGCGCGCGGTAATTTGAATTTTGCGAAAAGCGGATTGTCCGATCGGGACACTCGGTGTCGCATCCGCGATTAGGACAACGTCCAATGCTGCTCGCATTGAAGAAGTCATCCTCCTCTCCTTCAGTGTTCTTCGTCCCGAAGTCCGTGATGATGGCACGCGCGATACCACTTTCTCTGAGAGCGATGAGAACTGAACCTAATAATTACTCACGAAAGATGTTAAGCGGTTGGTGGCTGCAGCGACCAAACTCGGAGCCTCTTACACATCTGTAATGTGATGCGTGCATTTCGACGAATATGTAACCCAGCTTTCCTAATGTCGCTGGGAGGTGACTTTCAGCACAGATAAACCCAACGTGAAAAGCCAATAGGATGAGAAATTGCACATCAAAAAACCGTACCTCAATACAGACCGCATTACGTCCTAAACGGACGATGCTGGATTGACCGAATATGTTCTTTTACGAACGGGGTAATAGGGTGTTCTGGCCCTAACGTGGGTGGGTGACTCTAACAGGGAGGAAAACAAAACTTTTCTCGAAGGCACCGGAAAAAACCAGAGTATTGTATGCCGGGCCGTGAGGTAAAACCGAAATTTTTGAGACCTGGGCGTCGCTGAGCAGTTCCATGTGTCCAAATCACTTCCGGAAATCGCCAAAATCAAGACCAGCCTTCTTGAAACGCCACGGTCGCGTTGTGGGCCACCGCAATCCTGTTCGACAATCCGCGCCACTGGCACCCTGATAAAAATTCTATGATAAAAATTCTATTGACGTTAAGGCGCGCGTTAGTGTACGACAGTTCCGCGTTACGACGTAGTGCGCAAGTTTGACGACGAAGTCTTCAATCCTTTGGGGGTTGAAGGCTTTTTTATTTGTCTCCAAGAAAAGTCGTGGGGTCATGCGAGGCATTCATCAACTCACTTCGCAGGGGCCCGTCACTGATAATCCCGGAGGCTTTCTGACATTTTTCTTGAGCGTTCAGGGAATGAAGAAGAACAGAGCAAAGATGCTCTCGATGAGCGTTGCATCATTGGGGCTGGCAGCTTTTCTCTGCGCAACAGCGTATGGGCAGTGCAAAGTAGAGAAAGGAGAGTTCTATCTTCTCGATGTCCATCCAGTAACACTCTACTATGACGCTGAACTTCGAGACGTCGCCAAATCAGAAGCGATTCAAAATTTTGACGGGAAATCTTCAGATGATTCCGACTATTATTTCCCCAACCCTACAGTCTGCGGTGAAGGAAAAGGTCGAGTCGTTCGTTGGCCATTACCTGATTCTCATTTAGGTGTGTACTTCCCTTTCTCTAAACTTGGACTGACCCTCGGTCTCTATGCACGTAGAAGAGCAGAAGAGGATTTGCGTACTATGGAACGAGAGAAGGGCAGTGTGACCTACGCATTCTTGCGTCGTGATGAGCAAAAAAGCCTCAACGATGGCATCAGACGGCTAAGGCGCATACTTGGCCGCCACTAATAACGACTCCTGTCCGTGGCGAATTAGTGCTCGGGCCGCGATTGGTGTTTGGTACGGCCCACGACAGTGTGGCTGCCAACGATAAGATTTGAGATTGGCACCTTTCGATTCCATCGTTTCGATCGTGAGTTTCTCCCTTGAGACCAGCGTGAATTCGATGCCTATTGTAATAGTCCTGAACGCAATAAGTTTTTGTTTCCA
>DATFXZ010000230.1:0-11495 GCA_035315305.1 Terriglobia bacterium
CGGAGATGTTTATCCGTCGCCGCGCGATCCGGCATCTCGAGAAAAAACGCGTCGTTATCTTTGCCGCCGGCACGGGCAACCCATATTTCTCGACCGATACAACCGCCGCTCTGCGCGCCATGGAAATCAAAGCGGAAGTTATTCTGAAGGCCACGAAAGTCGACGGAATTTACGATGCCGATCCTGTGAAGGTAGCGGGGGCGACAATGTACAGCGAGATTTCATACATGGACGTACTGACGCAGGGGCTCGCGGTTATGGACAGCACCGCGATTACGCTTTGCAAAGATAACCGCGTGCCGATAATCGTTTTCAATATAAACACGAAAGGCAATATCCGTCGCGTCATCGAAGGAGAAAAGATCGGATCGCTTGTTACGCCAGATCCTGAAAGAGGCGAATATGGCTATAAAAGATGAGGTTGCGCAAGTTCGCAAGAGGATGGACAAAGCCATTGACGATATTCGCAAGGAACTCGCCAGCATTCGCACGGGGCGGGCATCGATCTCAATCCTGGACAGCGTTCAGGTCGATTACTACGGAGTTCCCACTCCAATAAACCAAGTCGGGCAATTGGCAACTCCTGACCCGACCCTCATCACCGTGCAGCCCTATGACGTTTCGCTCGTCGGTCCTATCGAGAAGGCCATCCGCGCTTCTGACCTGGGACTCAATCCGTCAAACGATGGCCGCATGATTCGAATCCCCATTCCTGCCCTGACCGAGGAACGCCGCAAGCAACTCGCGAAGCATGTTCACAAAGTTCTGGAGGAGCACCGCACCGCCGTTCGCAATATCCGCCGTGATGGCAACGAGCATCTGAAGAAAATGCTCAAAGACAAAGCCATCTCGGAAGACGACGAAAAGAATGGTCTCGCCGAAATCCAAAAACTTACCGACGACTACGTCCGCAAACTCGAAGAAGTTGCGAAGAAGAAGGAACAGGAAATCCTGACGGTGTAGTTAATCGGAAAACACAGAGACACAAACTCATAACTCAAACTCATAACTCAAAACTGTCTCTCTGTTTTTACCCTTTCCACCGTTTATTCGGCGGATTACGATCGGAAACCGCGAGCCGCATGTTCGGATCGGCATTCACTGCGATATCCGATTTTTCACCGCGCAGGAGTTTTGCGGTTCCGGCGGCCGCGATCATTGCTGCGTTGTCCGTCGTCAGAATCGGCTTGGGATAATAAAACTTCAGTCCGGCAGAGGCACTCCGTTCGTTGAACACTTCGCGAAGCCGACTGTTGGCTGCGACGCCGCCTGACAACATGATCGATTTTGGATGTAAAAGCTCCGCGGCTTTTAAAGTCGTGGACCAGAGCATGTTGACGACGGCCTCCTGAAAGCTTGCGCACAAGTCCAGCCGCAAAGGATCTTCCTTCAATTTCTCGTTTTCTTTGACCAGCCGGAGCACGGCCGTTTTGATGCCGCTGAAACTGAAATCCAGCGATCGGTCGGAAATTTTCGGAATCGAAAACGCGAAAGCATCACGTCTACCTGACCTCGCCAGCCGATCGATGATCGGCCCGCCCGGATATGACAGACCAAGCAGCTTCGCTACTTTGTCGTAAGCTTCGCCTGCCGCATCGTCTCGTGTTTTTCCGACGAGTTTGTATTTGAGATGCCGGAAGTCACCGGTTTCCGATTCCACTAAAAACAAATTCGTGTGACCGCCGGAAACCACAAGGGCGAGGGCGGGAAATTCCACGCAAGAATGCTCGAAGGAAACGGAGTAAATGTGACCCTCGATATGATTTACGGCCACCAGTGGTTTGGACTTCGAAAACGACAGGGCCTTTGCATACGTGAGCCCCACCAGGAGAGAACCAATGAGGCCGGGTCCGGACGTCGCTGCGATGCCGTCGATGTCGTCGAGAGTCACGGCTGCATCACTCAACGCCTGGTCAACAATCGGCCTGATCTTAACGAGGTGTTCACGTGACGCCAATTCCGGCACGACGCCGCCATACGGCGTATGCGTTTTCACCTGCGAGTAGATGACATTCGATAGAATTTCTTTTCCGTCTTTGACGATCGCCGCGGCCGTCTCGTCGCACGACGTTTCAATTCCGAGGACCAGCATTACAAATCCTTCAGCCTGGCCAGACTCTGCGTATAAGGAGGCTCGGCAACACCGCGATCCGTGATGATGGCAGTAATGAACTGATGCGGTGTCACATCAAACGCGGGATTAAACACAGAAACGCCATCAGGGACGATGCGGACGCCTCCAATGTGCGTCACCTCAGCTGGATCGCGCTGCTCAATGGGAATGTAAGAACCATCAGTAATCTTAAGATCCAGCGTGGAAAATGGAGCGGCCACATAGAAGGGAATCTCATGCTGTTTGGCAAGGACGGCCAGAGGATATGTCCCAATTTTGTTCGCCACATCGCCATTTGCAGCAATGCGATCTGCTCCGACAATAACAGCATCGATGAGCCCTTGCCGCATGAAAGAACCCGCCATATTGTCCGAGATCACGCGAACATCAATGTCATCTTTCCATAGTTCCCACGCCGTCAAGCGAGCTCCTTGCAGAAAAGGCCTCGTTTCGTCGGCAACCACGCGCAGCCGTTTTCCATTTTCGACTGCTGCGCGGATCACGCCGAGCGCCGTGCCGTAACCGGCAGTGGCGAGCGCTCCGGCATTGCAGTGCGTAAGGATGGTTCCGGAATTCGGCAGCAACTCCTGTCCGAAATTCCCCATCCGGCGGTTGCTCTCGATATCTTCCGTTTGAATGGCACGCGCTTCTTGGATCAGTCTTTCAACGATCGTTCGCCTCTCAGCGGCGTCACTTGCGATTTCTCGAAAGACCCGCTTCATCCGGTCGATAGCCCAGAATAGATTTACAGCTGTCGGTCGCGTCGAGGCCAGTGTCTCCGTAATCTGCTTGAAATCTTGACGAAGCGAGGCAATGTCGTTTGCTTTCGAATCACGAACGCCAAGAGCGATGCCCATTGCCGCTGCCACGCCGATTGCAGGGGCTCCACGGACGACCATGGTTCGAATAGCGGCCGCGACCTCTTCGTAAGTCTTGAAGACGGGATACTCTTCGACCACCGGTAATTTCCTCTGGTCGATCATCCGCACACCTTCATCGGTCCACTCAATGGTCTTAATCACGCAACCCCCAAACCTGCTATTCTAGCAAACGGCAAGCGGGACAAGGCTTTTAGTGGGTTAGGACTGCCAGAGCCATCAGCAAGAATAGTCCGGCATTCAACATTGTGGCTGCTGTGCTAGATACGGCATAATACCCAGCGACAATTTTCATCTTTCCCTCGTGGGTCAACCCCAGCGTTCGCTGGTCGCGCCTCTGGTAGATTCACGAACGGACAGTCCAGGATTTCCAATGCCCCGAAATCTCTCAAACAATGATAACCGGGTTCAAACCATGGTTAAGGGACAGACCCGAAAGAACCTGATGGTTCTTGCAGTTTCGATCGCTCTTTGTCTGGTGGTAGCGGAACTGGTGTTGCGCTTTGTCTTTCCGATACGGGTAGTGACGATAGGCCTTCAAGATGCCCCGAAGGCGGATCGTTATGGGTGGGCACTCAAGCCCCACCAGTTGATTAGGATCCTCGATCCCGATACCGGCGCTGTGTATACCGATTACGCTAACTCGGAAGGCTGGCGGGACCGTGAACGGACTGTAGAGAGACGACCCAACACGTTGCGTATCCTCGTGATCGGGGATTCGGTGACCTATGGTGCGATTGTCGGGCAGGCCGACACATACACGGCAATCCTTGAGCGCAAGCTACAAGCGAAAGGTGTCGATGCCGAAGTGATCAACATATCATACGGCGGGTGGGGTACTGACCAGGAGCTGGAGGCGCTGACACTTGAAGGGCTCTCTTACAAACCTGACCTCGTAATCCTTCAATTTACGACCAACGATCCGGCTGATGTCGCGTACTTCGCCTCCGACGACGAGGAAACGCGCCGCCTGAAACCATTCTATTATGAGCTTGATGCAGCTGGCGCGCTGCAACGCCGTGTAAACCCGCTCTTCAAGACCGATCTGCCGCCGGTGACGTTGTTCGACCGGGCGAGAAATTTGGCCAAGCACATCGAGATCCTCAGAACGCCGATCGCGCTTTACCGCGCATACCAGATGCGCGCGAGTTCAGGGCTGACGGCAGCGAGCGCGGACGGTGTTCGTTCGCGACCACAGTATGCGATCAAGGCAGGACGCATCGAACATGTGAAGCTAGCACTTCACATGGACGAATCCGCGCCGCTGATTCAAGCGTTGCGGAAGGCGATCGACACCTCGCCCTCAGAAGAGAGCCTGATCGCGATGATCGATCGCGCGGGGCAATCCGGAAATCGGGAGGCAATTTTGCGCATGCTGAACGGCATATGGAACAACCTATCTTTCCGCCCGAAAGAGTTCACCGAGGCGAGGCATTTCGACCCAGCCTCTCCACTATGGCGTTTGCAGGACGCGGTCACAACCCGTTTTATCCAGGTTGCGCAGCAGAGCGGGGCAAAAGTCGCACTGTTCAACGCGAACGAAGCCGGTGCTTTCGCCTGGGAGGCCGGCTGGTACAGGGTTGAGGACACGCCCCGAAATCGAGAGCTGTATCTTTCACACGCCAAGCTCCTGGCCGAGATCGCTAATCGTGAGCATATCTGGATGATTCCCAATCGCCGCGCGATAGAAGGAGGACACAACAATTCGCACCCAAACGCGCGCGGCAATCAAGCGATTGCGGATGACATCTATGATTTTCTTCGTGAGGACGCGAAACTGATCCCTTGAGTCGTCGCGAATTTTCGGTGACGGCGTTCCAGCTATTCTAGCACCATGAAAGGATGCGTTATTTCGGCGCCCATGACGGGTTCGGGCAAGACTACCGTCACGCTGGGGTTGCTGGCCGCTTTAACCCGCCGAGGAATTCGTGTCCAACCGTTTAAGGTCGGACCGGACTTCATCGATCCCGGACTACACGAAATTGCTGCGGGCGTCGTTTCGCACAACCTCGATGGATGGATGCTCGCGCGGGAAACGAACGAGTGGCTATTCACGCATGCGAGCCAGGGTCGAGATGTGGCTGTCGTGGAAGGCGTCATGGGCCTATTTGACGGTCTCGATGGCACCTCCGACCGCGGCAGTACCGCCGAGATCGCGAAATGGCTAGACCTGCCGGTCATCCTCGTCGTCGATGCTCATGGCATGGCACGAAGCGCAGCAGCCCTGGTCTACGGATTTCAGAATCTGGATCGGGACGTAAAGATTTCCGGCGTGCTCTTCAATCGAGTCGCCGGTGAAGGGCATTATCGGATACTGGCAGATGCAGTGAAGGACGTGCCCGTGCTCGGTTGGTTGCCTGCTGATGCCTCCATTGAGATTCCCGAACGGCATCTCGGACTGCTCACAGCCAAAGAGGAATTGACGGCTTCACGCATCCAGGCCATCGGCGAGTTCTTTGAGAAACACATCAGCGTGGATGCAATCCTCTCTTCTGTAGGGGCGGTCTGTGACCGCCCTGGGCGCTCGGCGGAGCGCAAGCGCGACAGCGCGAAGCCTAAAGAATTACCCGCCCCTACAGTTCGGGCGAAACGTGTTGCTCTTGCACATGACAAGGCATTTTCGTTTTATTACCAAGCCAATCGCATGGCGCTCGAAGAAGCCGGAGGCGAGATCATCGAGTTCTCACCTCTTTCAGATCAAGAACTACCGGAAGCCGATCTCCTCTACATTGGTGGTGGCTATCCCGAGCTATACAGGCACAGACTCGAAGCCAACACCACAATGCGCGCCTCGATAAAGCGTTTCATCGAGTCCGGAAAGAAGTTTTATGCGGAATGCGGCGGTTTAATGTATCTCGCAGAATCCATCGATGAGTCAGAGATGATTGGAATCGTCCCCGCAAAAATCGAAATGACCGACCGGCTTGTTGACTTTGGTTATTGTGAAATCACCACTACGGCAACGTCCATTCTCGGCCCGGCCGGAACGACAGCCCGCGGCCATCAATTCCATTACTCTCGCGCGTCAGGCCGGCCGGGCGATGCTTACAGGGTTCGTCAACGTAACCGCGAATATCCGGAGGGCTTCGTTTTCCCGAATGGTATCGCCTCCTACATTCACCTTCACTTTCTGTCCAATCCAGCCATTGCAGAAAATATGCTACAGTCCTGAATTCGGCTAATTTGGGGACTCATGAACCACAGAGACACAAAGACACAGAGAAAAGCCGCGTTAAGAAGTCGTTGATGCGGCTTTTCTCTGTGTCTTTGTGTCTCTGTGGTTCATTCGCCATATGGATCACAAGTACGAAGCTGTTATCGGGCTGGAGTGTCACGCCCAGCTTCTGACGAATTCGAAACTTTTTTGCTCATGTTCAACGCGATTTGGCGATGCACCGAACATGAACACCTGTCCCGTGTGTCTGGGGCTTCCAGGCGCCCTCCCGGTGTTAAACCGAGTGGCTGTAGCTCTCGCGGTGCGTGCGGCCTTAGGTCTGAATTGCACGCTGAATCCGGAATCGCAATGGGCTCGTAAGAACTATTTCTATCCTGACCTTCCAAAGGGATATCAAATCTCTCAGTACGACCGGCCGCTAGCGCAGCATGGTTTTATTGAGATCTCCGTCAACGAGACGATAAAGAAAATCGGCGTCCAGAGAGTTCACATGGAAGAGGACGCAGGCAAGTCGCTTCATGAAGGGTTTGCTGATTCGAGTCGGTACACGTACCTTGATTTCAATCGAAGCGGTGTGCCGCTGATTGAGATCGTCAGCGAACCGGACATCCGCTCGTCGGCAGAAGCGAACGACTACCTGAAACGACTCAAAGAGATATTGGAGTACCTCGACGTCAATGACGGCAACATGGAGGAAGGTAGCCTCCGGTGCGATGCGAACGTCTCCGTTCGCAAGGTCGGCGAGCAGAAGTTCGGGACGCGTACCGAGCTGAAGAACATCAACTCTTTCCGGTTTGTGCAAAAAGCTATCGATTTTGAAATCGACCGGCAAATCGAAGTGATCGAAAACGGCGGACGTGTCGTGCAAGAAACTCGTCTGTGGAACGCCGATGAAGAACGCACGGTTTCAATGCGCAGTAAAGAAGAAGCGCACGACTATCGATATTTCCCAGAGCCGGATTTGCCGCTGCTTGTCCTCGATCGCGAAGTCAAAAAAAACATAGAACGGTCCATGCCGGAACTACCTGAGTCGCGCCGCAAGCGGTTTGTCAAAGAATACGCATTGTCGGAATACGATGCGGGCATACTGGCAACAACGCGTGCTCTCGCGGAGTTTTTCGAAGAAACGGCCAAGCTGAGCGGTCAGCCGAAGGCAGCCGCTAACTGGATCATGGGAGATCTCCTAAGATTCTACAAAGACAGCAACACGGATCTGAAAAACCTGTCCGATTCACCCGTTAAGCCGAAGATGCTTGCCGACATGATTTCACTCGTTGAAAAGGGAACGATATCCGGCAAAATCGCGAAAACTGTGATGGAGGAGATGTACGCAACGGGTAAGACGCCGCAGACGATCATCGAGGAGAAGGGACTGGTTCAGATATCGAATGTTGATGAAATTGAGATGATCGTGTCGAAAGTAATCGAACAGAATCCCAAGCCGGTCGAGCAATATCGGCAAGGTAAAACCGGTAATTTTGGATTTTTTGTCGGTCAGGTCATGAAGGCAACCGGCGGTCGGGCGAACCCGCAAACCGTGAATGATGTTCTCAAAAAGAGACTTGCAGGCTGACACGATGGGGAGTTATAGTCCGCCCTTCATGGCAATTGCAGAGAGTCGAAAGAAACACATCGCTGCGTTTTACAAGGAAGAATTCCTGCGGCACAAGTGCCGGCTGGAATGCCAGCGGCCGTTCTTTCAAGAGAAGACGTACGAGGAAATTGAGTCTGTCCTGAATCGAATCATTGACGAAATGGACAAGATTTGCGAGGTTGAGAATTTTGAGGAACTCGCCAGCCACCTTCTTCACCGTATCGACGTCGTGACCAACCTCTCCGCTTCGAAGGTCAACCCCGTTTACAGAATTCACTAGCTACATTTCCGTTCGCGCCGCCCAGAGCACCGGGAAAAACTTTTTCGTCAGGGTTTGAACCAGATAATCGACACCGATCGTGCCCATGGGTGAACTCTTTCCGTATACCGATTCGACAATCGTCTGGCCGGTACCGGGCTTCGCCCCGATCATCCGCTGCACCATGCGCACGTGGTGTTCGCGCCACAGTGAGAACATTTCGTCATATTCGATCATCGCTTCACACAGGATCCGAAGGGCGTGATCGCCATCGCGCCGGTAAATGGCAACAATGGCTTGGCGCTGGGATGCATCATCGTCGACGTTATACCCACGCCGCTTGAGCAATCCGACGAAGTGATCCCAGAATGCGGGTTCGCCGAGCCGTCGCTCCAAGCGGGCGGTCGCGTTCGGATCTCCGCGATACATTCCCAGGTATTTGCGATCCTTCAAACCAGACGCAAATTCGATTTCGCGGAATTGGACGGATTGGAACCCGCTCGCCGGCTTAAGACGATCTCGAAATTCAATAAAATCAGAGGGCATCATCGTTTCGAGGACGCTCAATTTTGGGATGAACAAGCGGACAATCGAAGTCAGGCGCCGAGTCAGACGTTCGCTCTCAATCACGTCATCGTGATCGAGCAGGTCGAAGACTTTGTCGATTTCGTGAAGAAGCAAACGAAACCAAAGCTCAAACACCTGATGGATGATGATGAACAGCGTTTCATCATGCGAAGGAGGCTGGGCAAGTGGCTGCTGGAGTTGTAGCAACTCATCCAGCTTGAGATAGCCTTTGTAGTCGAGATCGCTTGCCATCGCTTTGTACGCGTCAGCTTTAGCCGATGCGCGCCGGCTAAAGCCGGCGCCTACTGCTTCGGCGCTGTTGGCGCTGGAGTCGTCGGTCTTGGCACGGCCGGAGTTGTTGGCCGTGGCGCCGTCGGGGCTGCCGTCGTTGGTTGTTTCGGCGCCTCGGTCTTTGCAGGCTCCTGCGGTGTGGCAGCGTTGATGCGCTTGATCAGTTCGTCCGTAACGTCGTTTTTCTTATTGAACCAGAGGACGTTGTGATCGGGACTCGAAGTGTCGATAACTACCGTGTAACCTTGCTCGTCTGCCATCGCGTTCAAAATAGCTGTGGCTCGTTCCGCGATCGGGCGAAGCAATTGGTCACGGAGCGTCTGCAGCTCTTTTTGAGCATCCTCGTTGACGCGTTGCAGTTCCGTCGTGCGACGATCGATATCCCTTTGCAGATCGGCCTTCACCGCATCGCTCAGTGTTCGTGCTCCGTTTTGAAGCTTTTTCTGCTGGTCCTCCAGTTCCTTCTGCTTCTTTTCGACGTCACCCTGTTTCGCCTGGAGCGCGCCGTTGAATTTCTCCGAGGACTTTTTGCCCTCCGCAGATTCCACAACTGCACGTTCGAAATCCACCACGGCGATTTTTGAACTTTGCGCCCGCAAGCTTGGCGCGGAAATCAACAGTGCAACGATTGCTGCTATCGTAGTCTTTAATGGAGTCATAGACGTTATTTTAAGCCGCAAGCGTGCAGCCTATACAGTAAAACCTCCTGCTTTCTCGAAATGATGTGCCACGCTCAGCAGCAAAGATTCCTGGAAATGATTGGCCACTAGCTGCAGTCCGATAGGCATGTTTTCAGAGTTCTTGCCACATGGTATGGAGATCGCTGGGACGCCGGCCAGAGATTGCGTGATCGTGAAAATGTCCGACAGATACATGGCCAGCGGATCACCTGTCTTCTCGCCGATTTTAAATGCAACAGTGGGCGATGTGGGCACCAGAATGACATCCACGCGATCGAAGGCCTTTTGAAAGTCCCTCAGCATCAGCGTCCGAACCTTCAGGGCCTTGAGGTAGTAAGCATCATAATATCCGGCGCTGAGGGCATAGGTTCCGAGGATGATGCGCCGCTTGACTTCGTTCCCGAATCCAGCGGCCCGAGTGCGGCAATACATTTCTTGAATTGATGAAGGTGAACCGGGTCGGCGTCCATACCGGACGCCATCGTAGCGGGCGAGGTTCGAGCTCGCTTCCGCTGTCGCGATTAGGTAATACGTCGCTACCGCGTACTCCGTATGCGGCAAGCTGATCTCCTGCAGCTCGCAACCAAGGCTTTCGTATACACGCATGCCGGCTTCGACCTTTGCCTTCACTTCCGCGTCGAGTCCGCCAACGAAGTATTCTTTTGGAATTCCAATGCGGGTTCCCTTAATCGGTTTGTCGAGACCCTTCACGTAATCATCGACGGCGGAGTCCGCCGACGTCGAATCGAAGTGATCGAACCCGGCGATGATCTGCAGCGCTTGCGCGGTTTCCCGAACGGATTTCGAGAGCGGACCAATCTGATCGAGCGACGAGCCAAATGCCACCAGACCGTATCGCGAAACGCGTCCGTATGTTGGTTTCAGACCGACTACTCCGCAAAACGCGGCCGGCGTACGTACCGACCCTCCGGTATCCGAGCCGAACGCAATGAGCGATGTTCCGGAAGCCACACTGGCGGCCGACCCGCCGCTGGAGCCCCCAGGAACCCGATCAAGGTTATGCGGGTTGCGTGTGATGTAATACCCGGAGTTTTCGGTTGTAGATCCCATCGCGAATTCGTCGCAATTCGTCTTTCCGACAATGATTGCTCCGGCGGCGCGCAGCCGCTCTACGGCCGTTGCCGTATAGGGCGGAATGTATCCTTCGAGTACTCTTGAAGCGCACGTCGTCGGCAGGTCGCGGACCGAAATATTGTCTTTGATTGCAACCGGCACACCCGATAACGGTTCCATAGGTTCGCCGGCGGCAATCTGGCCGTCAAGGCGGCGCGCTTCATCGAGAGCACGTTCCGGGCAGATCGAGAGAAAGGCGCGAACATCTTTATCGACGCGCTCGATTTGATCGTAGACGGTCTTGATTACTTCTGTGATCGTCAGATCTCGATTCCTATAGAGCGCGACGAGCTTGTCGGCCGTGATGTTCTTGAGATTCATCGTTCGGTAATGACTCTCGGGACTTTGAAGAGCTTGACGGTTCGGCCCGCGTCAGAGCTGCCGGTCCGCGGCGCTACTCGATCGTCGCGAACAGCGTGCTTGACGCTTGTGATCACTTGAGGCGTGGGCTCGATTCCGCTCAGGTCGAGCTGATTCAATTTTTCGACGTACTCTACGATACGGCTTAGCTGTTCTGCGAGCGCTTTCTTTTCCTCATCGCCAACTTCGAGCATCGCCAGCTTTGCAACGTATTCGACGTCTTGTTCGCTAATTTTCATAGGTAAACGCGATTTCCTTTATCCAAGGCGTCGGCCAAGGCTCGTTCAATCTTTGCAGCAGTTGCGGTTGCATTCTGATGAGCTGCTTCCGCCATATCTGATCGGGCACGTTGATCACGACGCGCGAGCCGTGAACAGCGGTGACCTCGGTTGCATTCGCCAGTGTCGACCCGACCAGTGAGGGCCAGAGCTTTCGTAAGACCTC
>DATFXZ010000231.1:0-6167 GCA_035315305.1 Terriglobia bacterium
GCAAGACTCCAGAAGCCGATCATGCTGTGCAGATCCCACGTGAAGCGTCGCCAGCCGACATTCCTGTGGACCATCAGACTTCGCCGCCACATCTTGATTCCCGGCCACCACACGACGATCCCGGTCAATGCGAGCAAAATCACCAGGAACGCGCCGAGACCGTTGATGCTGCGACCCGTGTCCCCAGCGAATAAATTGTCGTGCAAGTCCAGGAGTCTGGAAACGACCAGAATGCCGAGCGGCGCTGAATCGCCGAGATCTTCTCCGGTGTACGGATTGAATAACCGGTCTTTAGGACCCCTACGGCCGTTGAGTGAAATAGTGACAGGTTGATTGGGATTCTGTCCGCCACTGATGCCGGTGACCGTGTATCCGGGATGCGCGCGTGTTGCTGCCGCATTCAATTCGTCATCGGTTAACCGCGGGCCCGACGGCGCGATGACAATCGGGTCGCGGCTTGTGGCCACATAAAGCTCATTGCGGTAGACGGCAATGCTGCCGGTGACGCTGACCACGAGCACATATAGGCCGATGCCGACTCCGCACCACATATGAACCTGGAAAATGGCTTTGCGCAACCATGTAGATTGCGGGTGCGAAATCCACCGTTGCCAATGCGTCATGTGGGCATTTTATTCCACCCTGCTGAGTTTTTCGGGATTTAGCACGACGAACACATGCCGAATCAGACCGTCGCGAATGTCCAGGACCGTCACGTAGGCCAGCTGCCCGCCGATCCAGGTTACGAATGCCGGCTGACCGTTAACTTCGCCTGGTGCGTGGACCGCGTCCGGCGGCAGGTTCTTCTTAACAACACCAATGGTGAATCGAGCTATAGCATCAGGTCCATGAATCGGGTTGAGAGCCGCACGCACTTTCCCTCCGCCATCGCTAAACAGCACGGCGTCTGGGGCGAAGAGTTTCATAAGGCGCGAGAGGTCACCATTCTGAGTTGCCTCGAGGAATTCAGTGGCGACCCGTTCGGTTTCTTCTCGAGTGGGATCGAAACGGTGATGCTTTGAAGCGATGTACTCCTTGGCTCGATGAATCATCTGTCGGCAGTTCGCTTCGGTCTTACCGACGATCTCAGCCGTCTCCTTGTAGTCATAGTCGAAGACCTCATGCAGCAGGAATGCAGCGCGCTCTACGGGTGACAAGCTTTCCAGCAAAACGAGAAAAGCCATGGTCAACGACTCTGCCAGCTCGACTTTAGAAGTTGTCTGCCTCTGACGGCTCGTCAGCATTGGTTCTGGTAGCCATGGACCGATGTAGACTTCGCGTCTGCTTCGAGCGGACCGAAGCTGATCAATACAGAGTCGAGTGACTATGGTCGACAGATAGGCCTTTGGCGTTTGAAAATGTTCATTGGCCGCATTCTGCCATCGTAGAAATGCTTCCTGAACGGCATCCTCTGCATCGGCGTGGCTGCCAAGCATCCGATATGCAATGGACATCAGCAGTGATCGGTGCTCGTTAAAGATCTCACTTCGACTCATAACAGGCTTCCAAACCCTTTTCTATAGGATTCCGCTGGACGGCAAAGCGCGCAGCACGTTGAGCACTGTCAAAGGAAGCGTCTGCGAGCATGCCCTCACTGCCGACCCAATCTCCAGCGAGGTAGACGCTCCGCGTAGCTAGTGTGTCCACAGCGGGCCGGCCTGTCAGGCCTCCTGTACCCGCCATTGGGACTGCGTGAGTCACGGTCATCTTTGGCAGGAAGCGCTGAACGAGGACCTCGCGATCCCATCCCGGTTGGACGAGATTCAAATAAGCCTCGATTTCACGACGGTCTTGCGATGCATCGGTCTCGACGCCACAGGGCAGATACTTCGCCGCTTGCACAACCACTGAATGCTCAGGGCCGAGTCTTGCCCATCGCGAATGGACCGAAAAATACATTGGGCTGTCCAGACCGAGAGCGAATGTCGTCCGTTGATGCGGCAATAGACGGAGACCGAGGTCGAGGCACGCAGCTTGGATAGGGATCGTGTCTTGTATCGACCGCCCAAGCCGAGTTCCCGCCGCCAAGTCCAGCAATCGAGTGGCGGTTGCTGGAGGCACAGCCAGGATGAAGCAACCCGCGGAAACAGGCGTACCGTCACTGAGACGGAGCCTGCGAACTTCACCGGATTCCAGTTCAAGGGCTTGAACGTGCGCATCTGTCGCAACGAAGGCTCCGGCGTCCAACGCCGTCGTGTGTAACCGGTCGACAAGAGTTTGCCAGCCTCCGCTCAGATAGCTGACGCCGCCTTGAAACGCAGTCTGAAGCTGCTGTAGAGCCGCCCCTGCTGAAAGATGCTGCGCGTCGTTACAGTAGGTGGAAACACGAATCAATGCTTCAATGAAATCTTTCACCACAGGATTTTTCACTTCGGCATCAATCCATTCACGAACCGTCGTCGAATCGAGGGGACGCGTTTCGATACGTGTGAGTTTGGCCAGGACGCTTGCTGCTTCCAGTCGTGATTTGATCCAGAATAGCCGGGTGGAAAGCAGCGACAGTATCGCAGCGGGGAATCGATACAGCCGGTTATTGTGAACAACCTTGGATCCGGCAGTCCCGACTTTGCCGTCCGGTATAGTTATTCCGAGTTCCTTCAACACTCGGACCGCGTGACCGGCCCGATACAACGCATGCGGACCCAAATTGAAATGAAACCCTTGGATGTTTTGAGTAACTCCGCGTCCACCGACGTGTTCGGCCTGTTCGAAGACGATGACGGACTTACCAGTTCGAGCGACAAACGTTGCCGCGGTCAAGCCGGCAATGCCGCCTCCAATGACGGCCACATCGTAGTGCCACATTTGATTGCGCGCCATTTTCGTTCCCTCCTTACTCATTCAAAGCCAAGACGAGACAGCGCGCATTTTTGTGACACACCCTGTTCAGGAAGTTAAATCTTCACACCTTTTCTTGAGCCCTTGCGCTTCCATCTGGACGTATCGCTGGGTAAGTCCCGTCAAGAATGGTCTGAGAATCGGCGCCAACCAACCTTTTTGTTCAATCGTGTGTGTAACGATGCAACCGTGCTCGCTGGGTCGAATCGTGTGGCGGGCAATCGTCGAAACTCCTGGACTCTGCGCCTCCCAGGTGAAGAGGCGGCCTTGGCGAAACTCCGACACGCGCCAGACCATTGTCTTCAATTTCGGCTGGCGGATCCGAACTCTGCTTCCGGGACCGAAAGCAGCCTGGTCGAGCCGTTCGACCTTTGTTATCGACGAGGTCCACTGAGGCCATCGTTCGACATCCACCAGAACGGACCAAACCCTCTCGGCAGTTCTGAAGACTTCAACCGATACTTCGATTTTCATATCGACTCCCGCCTGGGCCGAAGCAACCAGCCTGCCATCAACGATTCAAGGAGAACTGTTGAATTCTTTACGATTGGGAGCCTGTCCGCCCGATTGTTCGCGAGCCGTCGCAAGATCGCGATGAATTCACGACGCTGCGGTTCGCTCCAGTCCCTTCAACGTGTCTTTCGACGGATCCGTCGCGTTTCTTGTGTGCCCTCAGACCCGTCTCGGAACTTGAGTTCGACGGGCCCAACCCGGATGACGTCTCCATCAGTGAGAGGCATTTCCATCTTTACTCGAGAGCGACCGAGCAAAGTCCCATTCGTGCTACCGAGGTCCTCCAGAACGGCGGTTCTCCACGCAGTATCGATGCGGATGCGGGCGTGACGGCGCGACACATCAGGGTCATCGAGCCAGATATTGCATGAGGGATCTCGTCCGATGATGTTTTCACCATGCGTTAGAACAAAAGTGCGGTCACTTCCGATGAGAAAGAAACGGGTTTGATCCGCAGGTCCGGCGGGCGAGAGGGTGTCAGTATCCGCAGCGCTCCCACTGAACGCGTATCCAACTCCGTGTATTGTTCGGATGAACTGCGAAGCCTGTGCGCTATCCCCGAGCGCTCGCCGGACTTCACCAACCAGGACGTTCAGGTTGGCTTCCGCAACGTAGCTCGTCGGCCAGATTTGCCGTAAAAGTTCTTCTTTGTCGACGACGTTCGGCCGTCTTGCGAGCAACACACAAAGCAAGTCGAATGCTTTCGTCGAGAGATGAATCTCGGTTCCATCACGAAGAAGTTGTCTTGTATCTGAATCGACAATGAACTGTTGAAAACGCATTCTCATGAGCTTAATCGAACAAAAAACTAGAGAATTCTTAGGAATTCTTTAGGACTGTATACCACTTGGTATGACACTCTCTGCGCATTAAGCAAGGCGGCGGGTTCTAGTAATGAGTTCTGAGTAATGAGTTCTGAGTTGGACCGCCTGACTCAAAACTCATAACTCAAGACTGGCAGCTCAAAACAGCCAAGATATGCGACCGAAGTTATCGAATTCTAGTGCTGGAAGAAGTCGCCGGCCAGCCCGCGACGTGATCGACGCAGTTTTGGAAAACATGCGAAAGAATCTTGAGCCGTTGAAGTATTCGATCCTGGCTCCAAGCCGTTATCTGATTTATCTCCACCCGGCAGAGTACGCGCGTCTCGAGGGCATTATCGCAATACTTCAAGAACAGACGATCCGAGCGCTATCGGAAGAAGTCGCAGTTCGGAATAAGCGCTCGATCCTGCGGCAATGTACGCAACGCATTCTCGGAGATCGGAAGCTTTGCATTGAAAATCCGGGCGGTGAGTGGTCCGTCGAATTTCTTCCCGATCCGGACGGCGATATCGCTGAAGGCGATATCCTCGTTGATTCGGAGCTCTTACTGCCCGCAAACTCGGATTTGGGCATCGGCGAACGTACGCGTTTAGTGAGGACCGTGCATTCCGGTCAACAGACGACGGGATCAGTGGCTCAAATCGTTTATGACGATGACACAGGCCACCACTCCTACGATGTCAGGGGCTCAGTCACCATCGGTCGCGGCGGTGCAGCATATCCGGTCGATATCAAGATTGTGTCTTCGGTAGATGTGTCGCGGGAACACGCACGCATTCGGCACGATTCTCAGACGGGCTCTTTTTTTCTGATCGACCTCAGCGCACTGGGCACTACCCTGAATAATCGACACGTTCCACGCGGGTATGACGAGGTCGATGGAATCAAGCAGGAAAACGGAACTGAAACACTGCTCCCGGATCAGGCGCGGATCGGCCTTGCGGAGACGGTCTATCTTAATTTTTGTCGAGTGCGCTGATGACACTGTTGCTCTGGTCACGATTCGTGCTGCTCGCCGGGCTGGCTGTGGTCGTAGCGTGTTTCGTTTGGGCTGAATTCAGGGACGTGGACTGAGAAACGCAATTCGAGATGCTGCGTGAGCGACCCCCTCGCTCGCTTCGCTCGCGTCTCCCCCTCACGAGGGGGAGATAAGCCGCCGAAGGCGGCAGGGGGTCGTTCACACACCATCTCGAATTCGACATGCGCAAAACATGCGAACAGTGAACGCACTTTTAGCAGCTGGTCAAACCGATCCAGGCCGCCAGCGCACGGTAAACGAGGATCGATTCCATTGCGATCCGGCACGTGGTCTTTTCGTTGTCATCGACGGTGTTGGCGGCCAGGCTGCGGGCGGAAAAGCGGCCGATATTGCGCTATCCACGCTTCGAACGCGGCTTGAGCGCGAGACGGGTACCGCTTCCGAGCGTGTTCGAGAAGCCATTACTATCGCCAATAACGAGATTTATCGGCTCGCAGGCACCCGTCCGCAATGGAACGGCATGGCATGCGTGCTGACGGTTGCCCTCGTCGATCATGGGAAGGCTACGATCGGACACGTCGGAGACACACGCCTTTATAAGTTCCGCGACGACCGCATCGAAAAAATAACCAGAGATCATTCGCCCGTCGGTGAACGTGAGGACTCGAAGGAACTCTCGGAAAGGGAGGCTATGCGACACCCGCGGCGTAACGAGGTGTACCGCGATGTCGGATCCGAGCCTCACGAACCAGGGGATCCCGAATTTGTCGATATCCAGGAGATTCCCTTTGAGGCGGACGCCGCTTTACTTCTCTGCAGTGACGGACTGAGTGATCTCGTCGATTCGGCGACAATCTCCGAAGTGGTGCGCCAGTGCGTCGGTGAACCCGACGCTGTCACGCGCGGATTAATCGCGATGGCGAACGCGGCAGGCGGAAAAGACAACGTGACGGTCGTGTATGTCGAAGGCGAAAAATTTGCGGAGCGCCACGGCCGGCATGCAGCTTTTGCTC
>DATFXZ010000232.1:0-5434 GCA_035315305.1 Terriglobia bacterium
GTGCCTCCCATATCGAAACCGATCACATTTGTATATCCGAGCGCTGCTCCGGTACGCGCCGCTGCAATGAATCCGCCTACCGGGCCGGACTCGAGCATCGCAACCGGCAAACGCCTCGCTACGGGCAAAGACATGACGCCGCCGTTTGATTGCATGATCGAAAGGTTGCCGGCGAAACCCTGGTCCCGAAGCATGCGTTCCAGCCCTTCGAGATACGCGCTCACCTTCGGACCGATGTACGAGTTCAGGACCGTAGTCGACGTGCGTTCGTATTCGCCATACTCGCGAAGGATTTCATGCGAGATGCTACGATAGGTTTTCGAATCCAACAATTGCGCCATCTGCAACTCGTGACTAGGATTGTTCCACGAATGCAGGAAACATACGGCCACAGCCTCCGCGCCGCTTTCCGCTATCTGCCGCGTGGTTTCCTCCGCTTGAAGTTCATTTAGGGGAATGTGCACTTCGCCGGTCGCGAGCATCCGTTCCTCGACTTCGAACGTGAGGTGTCGAGGGACCAGCGGCTCAGGGCGTTTGAACCAGATATCGTAAGCATCGGGCCGATTCCCCCGGCCGATCTTATATACGTCGCGCGTCCCCTTGGTGACCACCAGCGAAGTACGGGCGCCTTTACGTTCCAACACAATATTGATCGCGACGGTGGATCCATGCACAAAGGTATCGATTGAATCCACTTTCACGCCGGCTTTAGTGAGGCAGTCGTGAATGCCCCTTTCCAGGCCTGCAGGAGTAGTCGGGCTTTTGGAACTCAGCAATCTTCCCGTGGCGGAGTCATAGCCCAGAAAGTCCGTAAAGGTCCCGCCAATGTCAACGGCAACAATCAGCATAAAGCATGGGGGACGAGGGGTCTGACCCCTCGTCCCCATCTCAAGTTCTCCACGAATCGAACCGCGCTTCCACGGCGCTTAATCCTTGTGTGCACAGAACGCCGACAACGATGACCACTACCAGAGACGCGATCATATCGGTGGTTTTCAGCAGCGCGCCATAGTAAGAAATGCTATGGCCCAGGCCGGCCGTGGCACCGAAGAGTTCGCCCACAACCACGCCCATCAGCGCGCGGCCGACTCCCAGACGAAGACCGGCGACAACCATGGGCACCGACGCCGGTAGGATGACTTTCCATAACAAATCGCGCTCGGTCGCTCCGAAGGATCGTGCGGCCCGAAGTAATCTGCGATCGACGTTCTGAATTCCACGCAAAGTGTTAGCGGCGATTTGCGTGACTGAAAACAAAAACGTGATCGCAATAACCGTGGGGGCTCCGAGGCCGAACCACAGAACGAAGATCGGATAGAAAGCAATCAGCGGGGCAGAATACAGAAACCACAGGAACGGGTCCAGCGCATATTCCACAATACGAAACCGGCCGGCCAAAGCCCCTGCCAGAATTCCGACGACGACGGAGGCGCCATAACCGATCGCAAATTCCCGCAGGCTCACGGCGAAGTTATGCCACAGCTCACCGGATCGAGCGGCACGGCTCAAGCTCAAGGCTACAGCGGAGGGCTGCGATGTGAAGAATGGACTGACCCAACCCAGTCGCACCATCGTTTCCCATACCAGCAGGATGGCCGCGAACGATGCGATCCCCAGGAGCACGGGCTTGGTGCCTTTCATTTTGCCGTTGTCCATAGTTTTTCTTCCAAGGCTCGTACAGACGACGCAGCCGTAAATCCGAACAGGGAAACCAGGAATACATAAAAGAGCAGGTGGTCGGTTCGAAATTCCGAACCGTAGCGCATGATTTTGTTACCGACGCCCGCTTGCGACTGGTACATTTCCCCGACGACGACACCCAGCACCCCGCGGCTCAGACCTAACCGGATGCCCAGAATCACACTAGGCAGCGACGCCGGAAAGATGACCTTAAGAAAGACCTGCCGTTCCGCCGCGCAGAAGGATCGCGCTGCAAGTAACCATGACCGTTCGACTCCGCGAACACCGGCCATGCTGTTGACGAGGATCGGAATGGCAGCCCCGACGAAGACGACCGCCACCTTCGATGCCATTCCAATTCCCAGCCAAACGATAATGATCGGAAGCAGTGCAAGATGAGGCGTCGCATAAATCGCCATGATCGGGGGATCCAAGAGATGCCTCAGCACTGCGAATCTGCCCAAAAGTAAACCAAGCGGCACGCCGATCCCGATCGCAAGGGCAAATCCAATGGCGAATTCAGACAAACTCACGTAGACATCATGCAGGAATTCCCGAGTACGGATGATCTCCACACCGGTCACAATCACACGACTAGGCTGGCTGGTATACAAGGCGTCCACGAGACCGGCCCGCGGAGCGATTTCCCAAGCCGCCAGGAATGCGATCACGGAAAGCGTGGAGACCAGAACACGGTTCTTCAACATGACAGAATTTTGAAATTGGACGATTCCTGCATCTCAAATCCGAAATCCGAAATCTTAGATTGGACCGTCCGATTTGCGGTTTCGGATTTCGGATTTGAGATGCAGGAGTCGTCCAATTTCGAGATTAGTTTTCTCCTTTGAGGTATTCGCGAATCTGCCGTCGATATTCGATAAAGAGCTTACTATCCATCGTCTCCACGGTGCGCGGTCGCGGCAGATCCACAGTAATGATTTCGGTAATGCGGCCCGGATTCTTAGCCATCACCGCGATCTGATCCGCAAGAAAGATCGCTTCGTCGATGCCGTGTGTGACAAACAGGGCCGTCTTTTTATCCTGCTCCCAGATGGTGAGCAGTTCGCTTCCCATCTCATCGCGCGTCTGCGCGTCGAGAGATCCGAAAGGTTCATCCAATAGCAAAATCTCCGGATCGACCGCTAACGCGCGCGCGATACCGACACGTTGCTGCATTCCGCCGGAGAGTTGATGAGGATGGTAATGCTCGAATCCCTTCAGCCCCACCAACTCGACATAGCGCCTCGCTCTGGCGGTAAGATCCTCGCCGGCCCACCGGTGCAGTTCCAATCCGAAACGGACGTTGTCCAGGACGGTCCTCCACGGCATCAGCGCGAAATCCTGAAACACCAGGGCGCGGTCACGCCCGGGACCCGAAACCGGCTTTCCATTGACCAATATGGATCCGCCGGCAGGTTGCACTAGACCCGCGATCGCAAGCAGCAGACTGCTTTTCCCGCAGCCGCTGGGACCGACGATGGTGACGAACGTTCCGCGCGCGACGTCCAGATTCACGTTGGAAACTGCGACAAATGTTCCCGCCGCCTTCGGCTTCTGATAGGCGACCGTCAAACTATCGACCTTAATATGCGATGCAGACTTTACGACGGCGCCGGCATCCATTGACTATAGCTATCCGAATAAATCGGGATCCAAAATCTGGTGAGCGGCCAGCGATCTTTATATCGGCCCGTCCTGATACCCATATCAAAGAAGACGTCGAGCGATTTCTCTGTAGGCAAGCGGCCGTCCTCGTAGATGTAGTCGATCACGTCGGTGTAGGTGAGCTCGGCATATTTCGGGTCGATTTGGAGATGTTTGATCAATGACTGTTCCGCGCGCAGCTTATCCTGCTTGGCCAGGCGCACAGCGAGCACATGACCGCGGAGCAGAGCCTTCACCAAATTCGGATGGCCGGCCAGAAACGACTCGGTGGCGAAGAAGAGATGCTGCGGATAATCGTCAGACAGTTGCTTCTGCGAGTAGATCAATTTGTAGCCGCGCTCGGCCGCCCGGAATTTCTCGGGCGTCGAAAAGATGCTGACATCGAGTTGCCCGGCCTGCATCGCTGCTAGGCGTGTCGCAGGCGGGCCGGCCTGGATGATCTGCACATCCTTGGATGGGTCGAGCCCGTTCACGGTTAGTGCATATCGCGTGACGAAATCAGTGGAAGTTCCGTACTGAGTTATGCCGATGCGTTTTCCTTTCGCATCGGCGAGACTTCGGACCGACGGCACGGCGTACCAATCGAAATTGGGAATATTGAATCCCGCGTAGAAAGCCTTTAGCGGTTGCCCGGCATCGATTCCCGATGTGATTTCAGCTAGTGCTACAACTCCAACATCGATCGATCCCGACACAATCGCGCGGATCACATCCGTTCCGCCCCGGAATTCCACCACTTCGGCCTGAATGCCTTGTTTAGCGAAAGTTCCCTCATCTACTGCGACGTAGAGCGGCAGGTACGTCGCTCCCGGCACGGACAACCCAATTGACAGTTTCGTTTTCTCCAAGGTGGTTCCGGTTGTCGGCGCACTGGCGGGTGTCCCGCTGCAACTCGCTGCCGCCAGCGAAGCCACCAACACGCAGACCAATGCTCTTCTTTCCTGCATCATCCCTCACGCCTTAGCTACGGTGTTCCGAGCTGTGGTGGGATCACCAAGACCCAAGATCCAGCGAGCATTGCCGTAAAGGACCTTCTCCAGGTCCACGTCGGGCAAACCGATTTGTTGAATCAAGGCGAGCGCGGTTGCCGGATCCCAGCAAGGATAGTCGGAACCATACATCACCCGATCGATGCCGTAATATTCGATCGCGAATTTTATTCCCATGCTGTGAGGAGAAACGGTATCGGTGTACATCCGGCTTATATACGTGCTGGGAGAACGAGGTAGCTTAGCGTTCTTTCCGTTCTTGTCCATGCGGCCGGATTGGTAAGGCAAAGCGCCGCCGGTATGCGACATCACAATCTTGAGGCTAGGATGGCGCTCCATAAGACCGGAGAAGACCAGCCGGGAAGCGGTCACGCTGACTTCGATGATGCGGCCAAGGCTCAGTTGCAACGCGCCGCCGTAGCCCGCCAACTCCTCACCGAACACTGCGTCCGTCGGATGAAGGAACATCGGTACGCCGAGTTGTTCAATTCGAGCATAGAAGGGCTCTAGACGCTCGGCGTCGATTCCGGTATCCCGGCCGATACTTCCGGGGATATTGACGCCCATCAATCCAAGTTCATTGATCGCGTGGTCGAGGACTTCGATGGCAACCGTTGTGTCCGTCAATGGAACCGCCGCACTGGCCCAGACCCGGCCAGGATATTGGCGTTGCGCGTCCGCCATCTTCGCGTTCCACATAATTGCGGCGTCACGTCCCTCCTGGGGAGGCAGGTCGGAGAAATAGATTGAAAAGGGACCGAGCGAGCAGACAACGCTGACTTCATGGCCAAGACCATCCATATGTTCGAGCTGGCGATCCAGGTCGAACCATTCCGTCCAGGAGTTGAGCGGCGGGCGCCCTTCATGCCCGATGTAAGTGTATCCGCCCCGATTGTTGCGTTCTGCCCTAGGATGGGCCGTGCGTTTGCAAAGATCCTCGAAGATCTCTCTCGGCCACCAATGGAAATGGGAATCGATTATCCTCATGCCGGTTTATCTTCTCACACTCGAGTGTTCAAGCGCTCCAGTCGGGAGCGGAGATCTGCACCCTGAGGCCGTCCGGGTCGATTACCGCGATTGGACTCTGGAGCCGTGGAAAA
>DATFXZ010000233.1:0-4925 GCA_035315305.1 Terriglobia bacterium
CACACCATGGCCAAAAACACAGTCAGGGCGGACGAGGATTTCCGGCGAATGGTGGAGCAGATTGCTGACCAGTTGTGCCTGACTGTAGGCGGGAATTTCAATCACCTGGTACGTGTCGACGGGCAAGATGACACTATCGAGAAGTTGGAAATGGTCGTCAACTTCGTGCTCGCCACAGCCAGCCGATCGATCGAGGAGGTAAAACAAGCCAAGGCTCTGCTCGAGCAGCAACTCGACATTCGGCGGAAACTCGAACGGGAAAACGCCTACCTTCGAGAGGAGGAAACACGAGCGCTCGGCGAGATCATCGGCCGAAGTCCCGCGATGCGGCACGTCAGCGAGCAGGTGGCGGTCGTCGCTCCGACCAATGCCACGGTATTGATCCTCGGCGAGTCCGGCACGGGTAAGGAGCTTGTGGCTAGGGAAATTCACAAAGCCAGCGCTCGGCGCGATGGACCAATGGTAAAAGTGAACTGCGCTGCGGTTCCGCGCGACCTCTTCGAGAGTGAATTCTTCGGCCACGTCAAAGGCGCCTTTACGGGTGCTCTTCGTGACCGCGTCGGACGGTTTGAACTCGGCAACGGAGGCACCCTGTTCCTGGATGAAGTCAGTGAAATCCCAATTGAACTTCAGAGCAAACTGTTGAGGGCAATCCAGGAAGGAGAGTACGAGCGCGTCGGCGGCAACAGAACGCTGAAGACGGACGTTCGTCTCGTTGCCGCCACGAACCGGAATCTGACTGAAGAAGTGCGAAAGGGAAAGTTCCGAGAAGATCTCTATTACCGACTGAATGTTTTCCCCATCAACCTGGCCCCGCTGCGTGAGCGCAAGTCGGACATCCCGCTGCTCGCAGCGCACTTCCTCGAACGAGCCTGTAAGGAGTTCAACAAGCCTCTCGGTCTCATGAGCAGCGAAGCACTGGCAGCCTTGAAGGCATATGACTGGCCTGGGAACGTGCGCGAGTTGCAAAACGTCGTAGAACGGGCCGTTATCACTGCGCGTGGTGGTCCGATTTCATTCGAGCTGCCTTCGGCCTCAATTGGGGCACAAGCGTCAGAGCGGCTTGACGATTCTGATGTCGTTCGCGTACGCACGGAGGAGGAATTACGAGAGGCAGAGCGCAGCAACGTTTTGGCCGTGTTGAACAAAACGCGCTGGAAAGTCTACGGCCGCGGCGGAGCCGCCGAGTTGCTGGGAATAAAACCCGGCACACTTGCGGCGCGAATGAAGAAACTTGGGCTGCGCCGGCCCTCCTGACAGGGCTCCATCGCCCAACTCCTATTGACATGTAACAATTGTCGCAGATACTATGCAACAGTTGTTGCATCTTTCAAGCTCCTGGACATATGCCGAAACAAATTGCGGATCGCCTGACACGCCGGGAACGGGAAATCATGAATGCCATCTTTGAGCTGGCTAATCGAGCGTCGGTCGAAGACATCCGAACACGCATGACTGGTCCGCCGAGTTATTCAACAGTCAGGGTCACTCTGACCAGACTCGAGAAAAAGGGATACGTTAAGCATCAGTACGATGGTGTGAGGTATATCTACTCAGCCACGATCTCGCCAGCTGCGGCCAAAAAAACGGCATTGCAGCAGTTTCTCCGCACGTTTTTCGGCGGTTCAATGATGCAGATGATGACCGCGCTTGTCAGAGAGGGCTCATGGAGTGTTGAGGAGCTCAATGCGCTCAAAGGTGAGGTTGAGCAAGCACGTAAGGAAAGGAAACAGTCATGACACCGCTCATCCTTTACGCATTGGTGGACGCAGGTGGCTCGCCTGCTACTTCCGTGATCCTGAAAGCGACAGTGACATCAGCAATAGCACTACTCATCGCGCGCCTTACGCGCAAACGCCGGGCGTCATTGCACCACGTTGTGTTTGTTGCCGCATTTGTCACTTTGGTCATTATTCCGATCGCAGCAATTGTCCTCCCAACTGTAGCGGTGCCGCTTGCTGTTAGCGGCGACGAAGGAGAACTGTTTGCCAGGATGAGCTCCATCGGTTCAGGCTCAATCATAGAGCCGCAAACAACCGTCCGCGAAATCAACGCACCCATCAACATCGATCTGCCGATCTCCAGGAATGCACTGTTGTTCGTGGTCTGGTCCGCCACAGTATTGATCTTTCTTCTACCGATGGCTGTCGGTTTGTGTCAGCTCTACCAGGCGCAGCGGTCCGCCATTACCTGGCTGAATGGCGAGAGAGTGGTTCAACAGCTCGCGTCAGGCGCTGGAATACGCCGCCCTGTTGCAGTCCTGTTGCATGAATCTGCCTGCGGACCTCTAACGTTCGGGCTTCTTCGTCCGGTAATCCTGTTTCCCACCGACGCGCCAACTTGGAACGCGGACGATGTGCGCCGGGCCATGATCCATGAACTGGAGCATATTCGTCGTGGTGACTGGCTCGTCCACTGCATTGCCCGTACTATTTGCGCTTTTTACTGGTTTCATCCCCTGGTCTGGATATCGTGGCGCCAATTGAGAATGGCGGCGGAACGCGCCTGTGATGATGCCGTTTTATCCGCCGGCGAGCCCATCGCATATGCCAGCCAATTGGTAAGCCTAGCGGAGCGTCTGTCGGTAGAATCGAAACGGCCGTTATTAGCGATGGCCAGTCGGGGAGATTTAGCTGGCCGTGTGACAGCGGTGCTGAGTCCACACCAGCAGCGAGGGCGGACGGGACGAGTCTGTCTTGCGGCGACGTTGGCGTCCGCACTTTTGTTCGCTGTCGCTATTTCTCCGGTGCGCGCGGTCTCCGTCACAACGACGCAAACGACCGCAAGGGCAAACCAGAGTCCGGCCTCGTTTGACGTCACATCGATAAAACCGTTTTCCGGGAGAGGACCATACGGCCTTCAGATCTTTCCGGGCGGCCGAGTGGCGGGACGCAATAATCTTTTCGGCATAATCTCTCAAGCCTACGGCGTGCCGGTCCGACAAATTGAGGGCGACTCGCCCATATTGAACGAGTTCTTCGACGTTGAAGCTACAGCGCCTGCAAATGTGTTCCCTGACGTGCTACCCACGAGACAGCAGGATTTCGAGCCGGTACGTCGACAGTTGCAAGGCATGCTGCAGATGCTTCTGGCAGAGCGGTTCAAGCTTGCGATTCATACGGTGACGAAAGAATTCCCCGTCTACGCCCTCGTTATCGGCAAAAACGGTCCCCGGCTGAAACCAATGCCGCCGGACTGGGATTGTCAAAAAGATGCAAAGTGCAGTTTCATCGCTGGGCCCGCTCGCGGATTATCCGGGCACCTGGAAATTTCAGAGCTCGCAGGTTTCTTGAGTCATTTTGTGGATCGTCAGGTCATCGATCGAACAGGACTGAAAGGAACCTACGAAGTCGAACTCCCCCCATGGAATCCGACGAATCCGATCGGGACTCGGGTCCGCCTCGACGACAACGATGAACCGCAGCCGAATCCGAACGACGCTTCGATTTTCACGGTTCTGCAAGAGCGACTTGGACTAAAGCTCGAGTCCAGCCGCGCTCCGCTGGAAGTTTACGTTATCGATCACGTAGAACGGCCCGATCCAAATTGAGGAGCCCGGCGCGTGCTCGGCTCCGCAAACAACAGCAAATCTTCTATACTCCTGCCACCCACTGTTTGAAGGAGAGGTCAATATGCGAAACATGACAGTTCCACTGGCATTCGCAGGCGTCGCCGCGCTCGTTACTGCGATCTTGGTATCGATAGCGTCCAGCCCTGTGAGCTTTTATGCGCAGGCCCGTCCGGGTAGCAGTTACGCAGAGGATCGTGCCGCAATTGAGGACCTGCAAGCGCGATATCTCTTCGCGCTCGATTTCCACGATCCCGATCTCTACGTCTCGACGTTCACTGAGGACGGCGTGCTCGATTACGGTAGCGGAGAAGTCAAAGGCCGTCAGGCCATCAAAGACGTCATCGCCAAGATGCCGAACCCACGCGCGACTGCCGGGCTTCGTCCCGCAGCGGCTCGACACAACATCTCGAACATCGTCATCAAGGTCGATGGCAACAAGGCGGCGGGGCGCTCATACTGGTTCCACTATTCCAACGACAATCCGGAACGCAGAGGAGTCTTCGATGGGTTCGGGCACTACGAAGACGAACTGGTGAAAGTCAACGGTAAGTGGCTCTTCACGAAGCGGAAGATCTACAACGAAGGTCGTGACGAGTGGTCGTATAAAGGCGGTAAGAACCCCGCTTGGTAGTACGATGCGCGACTTCTCTTCACGGAAAGAGGTACACACATCAAGCTTCGGCCCGGATCCACAGCGACCGTTTCTTGGTATTCACGCGGTCAACATCTTCGTACGGGATCACGATCGCAGCTTGCGCTTTTATGTGGAGCAACTCGGTTTCAATCTGGCCTTCGATGCCCGACTCCAATCCGGTATTAGATGGGTAGCTGTTTCGCCGCCCGACGGGACTGCTGTTCTGACGTTGATAGAGGCCGCACCGGATTCCAAACAGTACGACCTGATTGGCCGGCCGACCGGAATCGTATTTGTTACTGAGGACGTGATTGCGAAATATGAAGAATGGCGTAAGCGTGGCGTTCGGTTTACCTTTACGCCCCGTTTAAGACGGGTCAAATATGAGCGGCACTTGACCGGATCGCGTTCGAGTGAGCAAGCGTCCGGTTCAGACGAGCCCGTCTGGGGTGGAGTCTTCACGCGGTTCATGGATATCGATGGAAACTCTTTCGCGCTTGTCGGATTCGATGAAGTAAATGAGAAAATCGAAACGCAACGCCGGCTTGCTGCCGCAAAAGCGGAATCTGAACGCCACGCCGCGCAAGAATTGCAGATTGCAAAGCAGGTGCAGGCCAGGCTCTTCCCTCAAAGACTGCCACCTATGGAGAGCCTCGAATATGCGGGGACCTGCATCCAGGCGCGCCAGGTGGGCGGTGATTACCATGATTTCCTTGATCT
>DATFXZ010000234.1:0-4221 GCA_035315305.1 Terriglobia bacterium
CTGGATTTCAACGTCACCCTCAAAAGTCGTCAGCATGATGATGCGTGCTTCGGGGAAATCAGCCCGGATCGCGATCAAAGCGTCAATGCCGCTCATATCCGGCAGCCTGAGGTCCATCAGCGTCACGTCGGGCTGATGCTCACGGAACTTTTGGATGGCTTCGCTGCCGTTGGCGGCCTCGGCCATCAGCGACATGTCCGATTGGCTGTTGATGATGGCGGTGATTCCCTCGCGCAGCAAAGGATGATCATCAACGCACAAGATGCGGATGCGGGTTTGATCACTCATTTCTTTCCCTCGTTTACTGGCCTGTGGTTATTCCTGTTCTTCGCGGCAAACAATCTGGCCAACCATCTCGGCAGGCGATTTGAAGACTGGATTTGGAAAGCGACCTGGCTCGGGATGGACAATTCGACCTCTGTTCCTGCCGCCGCGCTGCTTCGAACATCGAGCCGCGCGCCAATCCTCTCCGCCCGTTCTCGCATGTTGGTCAGACCCCAGTGCCCGTCGCGTCCCGACCGTAGCACTTGAGGGTCAATACCGCAACCGTCATCGCGAACGAGAATGCGCAAGTGCTTGGGGGCATAATCCACTTCGACTTCAATGTTTTCCCCATGGGAGTGACGGAAAGCATTGACCAGCGCTTCGCGCCCAATGAGGTAAACTTCGTCATGTAAGATCGGAGGCAAAGACCTGGGCCGCCCTTCGACAATTACGCGAAAACCAAATTGTTCTTGTATGGCAAGCTCCTGCCAGATGCGGGAAAACGCCTGTTTAAGATCAGGCGAATCGCTGCGCGCAGAGCGAAGTCCGCGCACTGCATTGCGTCCCTCTTCAATGACCTGCCTCATTAACTGCAGAACGCGGCCGAACCTTTGCTTCGCCGACAAATCTTCTGGCAATTGATCCACCGCAACGTGAAGTTGCATTGACGCGCTAATAAATCCCTGTAGCAACGTGTCATGCAGCTCTTGCGCAATGCGTGTCCGCTCGGCGAGCCGCTCTTCAAAACGGTCATTCAGTTGCGTGGCAAAACGTCTCATCCGAAGGCGATACCAGGCAACGGCGATGAGCGCACAGACCAGCAAGCCAACAACCTGAAACCACCAGGATTGCCAGAACAACGGCGGGATGTCGAAGCCGATCACTGCTTCCGCGCCATTCCAAAGCCCTTCGCTGTTGGTCGCGATCACGCGGAACCGGTACGAACCTGGACTGAGATTAGTGTATACGGCCTCTCGCGCAGTCACGGGCTCGCTCCAGTCGCGATCAAAATTATCTAGCCGATAACGAAATCTCACGCGTTCCGGCGCCGAAAGACTCACCCCCGCATAACTGAACATGACTCGCTGAGGAGCCGCTGGAAGGCGAATCGGTCCATTCAGGTCAATCGGGCCGCCGTCAACCGAAACTGTTAAAATGTGGACCAAAGCCGGGACTGAGCTAACAGCCAGCCGAGCCGGATCAGCGACGGAAAGACCATGATTCAATGAAAACCAGATCCGACCGAACGGATCGGCCACCACAGAGCGGTGGCGTTTGACGCCTTCGGTGCTTGGCAAACCGTCCGCGAGCCCATACTCGCGCGCATCTCCGTCAACGAGCGCGCCACTTAGCAGCTTGTCACGGTTCACTCGTACGACATGATTTTCAGTTGCGACCCAGAGCCAGCCACTCCTGTCTTCCGCGATCCCGAAGATCTGGTCGCGCAGCGAATCGGGAATTGCCCGAGGAGTCTTGATCTGGCCTGAGCTAAGAAAGGCAATACCTTTAGCCGTACCGATCCAGAGCACACCTGTCGAATCTTCCAGAAGACAATTCACGCTCCCCGGGGGTAGGCCGTCACGACTTGTGTATGACCGCCAGTGGCTTTTCGAAAGAGCGCTCAAGCCGTCCGGAGTCGCGAACCACGTCGTTCCATCGGAACCTTCCGCGATTGCGACAACCGTGTTCGAGACCAGACCATTTACAGTTGTATAGGTTGTGAAGCCGCCATTCTTGAAGTTGCTGACGCCACCGTTCAGCGTTCCGGCCCACACTGTTCCATCACGCCCTTGATGAACCGCATAAACGCCGTTTTGCGCAAGCCCTTCTGCCTGTGTGTAAGTCCTGGCTGTGAGCGAGCCGTCTTTGAAACCGAGGTGCGTCAGTCCGCCACGTTGTCTGCCGACCCATAACCCGCTATTGCCGCCGGCAATCGAATAAACCACATCCTTGTCCAGCCTGGCCGCCTTGACGTGTTCGATGTGTTTCCCCTTTTGCCAAAACAGTCCGCCATTTGAAGCGGCGAACCATGCGCGCTCTTCAGCGTCAACGTAAAGTGGCCCGCCCCTCTCCGAGACAGCGCCTTCCGCCGCAGGATACGTCACAAACACGCTGTCACGGAAACGCTCAATCCCTTGCGCGCTTCCCACCCAAAGATTCCCCTCGCGATCTTCAAAAATCGCTGTCACTGCTCCGCCACGTTTCTCCGATGAGAGAACCCCGTTGGCGTTGATTCGCGCAAGCCCATTGGCCGTTCCTACCCATATGTTCGATTCACGGTCTCTGGATAAGGCCAGTGTTTGCGAGCGCTCGAGCGAGCGCAGCGCGCCGTCGCGCGTGAGTTCGGTTCCATTCCAACGCGCCAGGCCGCTGTCGGTGCCGATCCACAACTCCTGATCGCCGATGGGCAAAAGGCAGTTGACCTTCTTGTCTTGCGCTTCCCGATCAATGCGAGAAAGCTGTCCCTTACGCAGAGAGAAGAGACCTGCATCTCGCGATCCCATCCAGACTGTGCCGTCGGCGGTTTCCGCCATTGAGATCGCCAGGAAGTTCGTTGGCGCGGACCTGGGGGCCAGAGGTATAAATTTTCCTCCGCTGTATCTCACCTTTCCATTGGCAATGGCCGAAAGTAGAACATCGCCATTGATCCCCCGGCACATGGCTGTGACGCCAGCCTCCATCTGCTCGAATCCTGATAAGACATCCTCAAATTTTCCGTCCCGATAGCGCAGAAGGCCGGCGCCCTGCAATCGCACCCACAGATCTCCTGAAGAGTCGGTCGTTAAGCCTAACACCGGACCGCCAGGGAAGGCGGTCGAATTCTCGTTCCGGATCAGACGGAAATTCAATCCGTCGAAACGAACCAGGCCTTTCTCCGCGCCAATCCAAAGGTAACCGTCGGCGGTTTCGGCGATCGCGTAGACGATCCCGCCGGGAAATCCCTGTTTCGCGCCCCAGAGGTCGCGAATGTATTGCGATAGTGGTTGATTTGGATCAAGGGCAAGGGACGTTTGGATCAGGCAGCTTGCGGCCAATCCGGCCAGCAGCCATCGAAATAACCAGTGATGTCCAACCCTACCTTCAGGGTAGATATTCGAACTTCTCAATCACAACCTCGGCCCCGTTCCGCAGAGGGATATTGGAACTGCTAAAGATATAAAGCGCCATCCGAACTGATTCGATGCCGGGGGAAGGAACCCCCGATGTGAAAACCTGCTCAGCCACCGATCGCGCTTCCGCACCGGCGCCTGCTCCACGCGCAGTCCTGAAGGAAATGCGCCCGGATTCCCAACGAAACGAATGCGTAAGCGTTCCGGAAGGCGCGGTAAAGCGTACTACGTTTGTGGGCACATAATAAGGCTGGACGACGTATTGCGCATTATGGCTGACGGGGTCGCTCCAGCGGGAAATCTCGATATTCACTTCACGGTAGTTCTGGTCTGCGCCCGCGTAATCAAATGTGAACATATCAAAAACGGCGACTGGCTCAAGCTGGGAAATATCACGCGTCGTGAATGAATATGTCCCATATCCCAGGCTGCGGTTCAGGCTCACTTCCGCGCACTGCCATTTCTCGTCCACCTTACTGATGCGAAGATGCATCGCGCCGCTCGCGTCCACCCAGGCGTTCCCCGGATCGTAGAAGTTCTGGCCGCCCCGATTGCTGGGCGCGTTGCGTACTCTCCATTCGTATCCGCTGAATTGGAGCATTTTTGATGGTGGAAAACTCTGTCCTTTGACTATTGCCACGGCGGCCACATCGGCGCCTCGGGAGGGCAGCGCGTCGACCATGGCCGACGGGCGAAATCCCGGCTCGACCAATAGCGCGGCGTACTCCGTTCCGAGGTGGGTCGCGTTAGTCCATTTTCCGCTCGGTTGAATTCTGGTGAAGGGTTGGTTCACAAGCGGCTGCAACCACCATTTCCCGCTTCGAGCGTACAAAATGATCTGCTGCCC
>DATFXZ010000235.1:0-3679 GCA_035315305.1 Terriglobia bacterium
TGATATAACCTAAGAAACGCGGATGCCCATTGAACAGCGAGTGAGTGAATAACAGCTCTGCCGTCTGTTCCAACAGTAACCCAGGGTCCATTCCCGATTCCGGAAGCGGACCGCTGAGATCCAGAGCGGCGCGCACGGACGAGGGGGATTCATCGTGATTCACCGGGCCATGCGGCATGGATTCGAGGAATTCGGCCACCTGTTCGACAAGACGATGGCCAAGCTTGCGGAACGTGGCGCCGTCCATCTCGAGCGGCGCATCCCGGCGAAGTTCGTTGTCCATATCGGGCTCCTTGTTTGACATTCTTCGTTACCGGCGAATTCCTTCGAAGAGGTCGGTCTCCCGCGTGCGTCCACCATTCACGATGCTGAAGGCCCGATAAAAGGACTGCCGTCCCCACAGCGCCTCGTGATCTTCTGGCGACAAGTGCTTCAACGCCTCATAGGCGGCGATCTGAGACTCATGACAGGAGATTGCCCTCCATACGGTAGGCCATACGTTTCGTGTATCGATCACGCTCGTGATCTCCCACTCGGGCCACGGTACCGCCTGCCGCTCCACACCGTCGACCTTTGAAACCAGTTTTCGAAACGCCGCCTGGAACGCGGTCCACGTCGATTGAGGCCAGGCCAGATAGTAAAATTTCGAAACCGCATGCGGACGCGCCGCATCAATCCCCGCGTGTGGAAACGCGGGGGAAGCCGCGGCGGTGATGGCCGCCGTGGTGAATTGGGAAATCGCAATATGATCGGGGTGCCCGTAAGCGCCGTCGGGCCCAAACGTGACGACCACGTCAGGTTGTACTCGCCTCAGATGTTCCACGATAGCGGTGATGACCTCAGTTGGGTTCGCACGGTCGAGATGCTGGTCGTGATAGTCCAGCAAGGAGACTTCGCGAACACCCAAGGCCGACGCGGCGGCGCGCAATTCCGCCTCACGGATTTTCGCCAATGCCGATGAACCGGGATGTTGAGGATCCCCGGGACGATAGCCGCGATAGCGACCGCTGTCGCCGCGCGTGGCGGTGAGTAGAAAGATGTCGACGCCTTCGGACGCATATCTCGCGAGCGTACCACCCATCCCCAAAGATTCATCATCGGGGTGTGCAAGTATGGCCATCAATCTCGCAGTCTGCATGACTTCTTCTTAACCTTTCGATGCTGCGGTCCAATCACCGCCCGCAATTTCCCGCAGTGGTACAATCGCGCATGCGAGTCAAAATCTGCGGCATACGATCAGTAGATGAGGCCGAAGGTGTAATCGAAGCGGGAGCGGATGCGCTGGGCTTCCATGTCGAACTCGAGCATTCCCGCTGTCCTGTTCCAGCCGCAACCGCGAGCGCGATCATATCGAGACTGCCGCCATTTATCTCCAGCGTCGTCGTCACGTCGGAGACCGATCCGAACAAATTGCTCCGCATCATGAAATCCACGGGAGCAACTACCTTGCAGCTGCACAAGGAAGTTTCGCCCGAAATGGTGAACTCCGTTAAGACCGTTTTCTTCAATACGAAAGTGTACGTCGCTATTTCGGTAACAGGCGACGAATCTATCGCTGTAGCAAAAACCTTCCAGGACTCCGCGGACACGGTCATTCTCGACAGCATGAATAAGGAAACCGGCGCTCGTGGTGGTACGGGGAAAACTCACGATTGGAGCATCAGCAAAAAGATTGTTGAATCGACGTTGTTTCCGGTCATTCTTGCTGGCGGCTTGAATCCCAGCAATGTGGCAGATGCGATCAACGCAGTTCGACCGTATGCGGTCGACGTCAATTCCGGAGTCTCGAATCCGGACGGGACCAAGGATTTCTCAAAAGTGAAAGCGTTCGTTGAGCAAGCCAAATCTGCTTAGTGGCGAATCTAAACAGTGCTGGACTGCTGACCGATTAGCGGCGATCGATATTGGCGTCCTTCGAGGACTGCGCCGATTGCTAGCGGCAGCTCGGACAGAGCAGCATGCTTCACCAAGTAACCGTCGGCTCCCGATTTGAACGCTTCCTCAGCATATGTGGGACTCGAGTACGTTGTAAGGAACAACAACTTTGCGCCGGGTACAGACCTCCGGATCCGGCGCGCAGCATCGAAGCCGTTCATGACGGGCATCGAAATGTCCAGGAGAACCAGATCCGGCTTCATCTGCTCTGCCGCACGGACCAATGCCAAGCCATCCCCGACCGTTCCCACAACCTCGTGGGTTTCTTCCAGAAGCTTTGCAACGCCGCTGGCAAACAGTGGATGATCGTCTCCGATCAACAGACGGCATTTCTTTGTAAGGCGGTTCGTCTGTGCATCGGGCTGTGCAACGTCGTTGCCAGCCGACACAGTTGCCGGACGGTACATCTCAAGCAGCGGTACGCTGACAAGGACTCGAGTTCCGGAACCGGGCTCAGACGTAACAGAAAAGGATCCGTTCGCCAATTGAGCTCGCTCGCGCATACTGTGCAAGCCCAGCCCGGATTTCTCTGCTGACGTATCAAAGCCAATGCCGGAATCTTCGATGCAGAGTTGAAGCCCCTGATCTACCAGCGCCAACTTCACCTCAACATCGGCGGCGTTTGCATGCTTGGAAATGTTTCGTAAGGCTTCTTGCGCGATTCGGTAGAGACAAGCTCCAATACCGCGGGGGACAGCGATAGCCAACTGGTCCGAATGAAACTTCACAGGGATTCCTTCGCGCTTCGAGAACTCTCCACACAGATGCTCCAGGGCTTTACTCAGCCCCAGATGTTCCAGAACCGTCGGGTGCATGCGGTGAGAGATCTTCCTCAATCCTTCGCCAATGTCGAGGATCTGCTGTTGACAAGCGCGTAGGTTCGTCACTAGTTCGTTACGTGAAAGCGACGGTCGGGATGCTATCGACTGAATGTCGAAAGAGAGGAGGGCAAGCTTTTGTCCTATATCATCGTGCAGTTCTCTGGCGATACGGCGAGCTTCCTCGCCGCGAACTTCCGCTAATGCAGATCTCACACGCGCCAGGTCGTTTTCCGCCTTCCTCTTCGAGGTGATGTCCTCAACCAGCGTAATGGCACCTTTCACCGTTCCGTGCTCGTCACAATGCGGCGCGCGAACCAGCGATACGTTTATGACGGATCTGTCCTTCCTGGTCTCTAGCACTTCGGTCTGAATCGTTGCTCCTTCCAGAACCCTGGAAATCGATTCCTCAAATCCGGCGAGTGCTTCATCTGGGATGGCGGGATTGATTCGGCCAACGACCTCATCCGCGCTATAGCCGAAGATGCGTTCTGCAGCATCATTCCACGTGGTGACCTTGCCTTCTCGATCCATCGTCACGATTCCAATCGGCGCAGCTTTCACAATCGTCCTCAGCTCGCTGTCCGTTCGCCGCAGGGCCACTTCGAGGACCTCGCGCAAGCGGGTCTGAGTTGAGTGCAAAACCTCTTCGTTACGGCGACGCTCGGTGATATCCAGTTCGATCCCAGTGAGTCGCGTGACCTGACCTGCGGCATCGCGATGGGCTTGGCCCAAACTCTGTATCCACAACATGGTCCCGTCTGGTCGCACGATGCGGAACGAGAAGTCAAAGGTGTCGTGCGTCTTCTTTTGCAGGATCTGGTCCCAGAGCTCGAGCACCTTCCAGCGGTCCTCCTCGTGCACACGGCTCAGCCAGGCTTCGAACGAGCCCGGCTCTTCCGCAGTGAAACCGTATAGCTTGCGAA
>DATFXZ010000236.1:0-9003 GCA_035315305.1 Terriglobia bacterium
AAAAGAGCACCGTCGGATCCATCGGTCCCATATGATAACCGCGCTTTACTTCCCAAGGGTCGATCCCCCCATCGTAGTTTCGTACGCTCACGCCGTTATAGATCGTTGAGACCTTCCAATGCGGGACCTCGTACATCCACATGATCTCGTCGCGCAAATGATGCGAGACGGCGATCACGTGGTCCGCCCAATAAGTTGCCGCCCGTTCTTGTTCGCGGACTCGAACCGACTGCCCGTTCCAGAAATGGTTTCCGCAGCGCCCATATTCAGTCGAGTGCAGGGTGACGACGCTTTTGCGTCCCCGTCCCTGTTTCATCCAAATCATCGCGTTGCTGGATAGCCAATCGTGGGCATGGATGATTTCGAATGCGCCGATGTGGTCCTCCGTCTGAAACACGTGGTGTACGAAGGACCGGCACATGTTGTTGATTTCGTCTACGAAGTTCGAGTGCAGGTCAAACGGGCAGCGGTGATAATGGACGCCGTCGATGCGCTCATAGTGGCACTGGCCGTGTCCCATGCGGGTGAACACGTGCACCTCGTGACCTTTCCGCTCCAACGCGGCGGCCAACTCCGTTACGTGCACTCCAACGCCGCCTACTGCAATCGAATGGAGCGATTCCCAGGAAAGCATTGCGATTCGCATGACACCTACCGTCGACGTGTTGAAGACAAAGCAGAGTACTGACCGGAAGCGCTGGAAAGAACTGCTGGGGCAACAAGATTCAGCGATCCGGCCCATTTGCTGCGACAGACAATAGGCGGGTTGGATGATTCTCAAACTCCAACCGGTGGCGGCCTTTCTCGCCACTTCAGCAATCATTGTGAAGCACAAAAATTATGATGTCTGAATCAATCAAACTCAACCCGGAGTTTTTCGTATTTCGGGTGCCGCCATTCATGAAGAAATTGGTCGTAAGCAAGATGATGTGTGATCGACCCCCTCGCTCGCTTCGCTCGCGTCTCCCCCCGTCTCGAATTGCAGTTGAGCAACACGCCCGTTCCGCGCTGAAACAGCAATACTGCTATTGCACGATTTCCCCCGAAAAGAGGTAAGCTACCGCGGTCATGCGGAACACGGTTCGCCGAGGGCTTCGGAAATACGCGTTTTACTTTTCCGCTTGGACTCTGGTCGGGCTCTTTTTCTTAAGTCAGGATCTCACACGAAGAGTTATCACCCATGATCCGTCGCCATGGTGGTACTACCTTGTGACGTGGATGATCGGAGTCTGGGTGCTGGCAATTCTGACTCCAGTCGTGTTCTGGCTGAGCCGAAGATATCCGATCGAGCGCCACGGGTGGGCGCGGCGTGTGGCGTTGCACGTCGTCATGAGTTTGGGATTCGCACTTGTCGATATGGCTGTGGTGTCGCTCATCCTGCCGCACTTAGGTGTGTTTCCCGCATATATGAGAACGGTCGTGGGGACGTTCATGTTCCTGTTGTTCGTGGCATCCAGTTTTCACGGCAACATCTTTATGTACTGGGTGCTGTTGAGCATCGAGCACGGTCTTCGTCACTACAGAAATTATCAAGAGCGCGCCCAGGAAGCGTTGCGCCTTGAGCTGCAGGCTACGGAACTGAAGGCTCGGCTGGCTCACGAACAGCTCAATGCTCTCAAGATGCAGCTTCAGCCGCATTTCCTTTTCAACACGCTCAACGCCATCATGGTTCTCGTTCGCCAGCAGAAAGCCGGTGAGGCCGAGGATATGCTTGTCAGCCTGAGCGATCTGCTGCGGTGCGTTCTGGACGACATGGACGCACAGGAAGTATCGCTTCGGCGGGAACTCGAGTATCTACGATTGTATCTTTCCATCGAGCAGGCGCGATTCCAGGACCGGCTGAGGGTTCAGATCTTGGCGGATCCTGCCGTACTCGACGCTGCTGTTCCACAGATGGGCCTTCAGCCTATCGTCGAAAATGCCATTCGACACGGTATTGGCCGTAGATCAGCCGCGGGGTATCTCCGGATTTCAGCGCGTCGTCTCAATGGATCTCTGGAAATCGAGGTCGAAGACGACGGTCCGGGTTTTCCGTCAGCGAATCCGGGAGATGGCCGAGGCATCGGCCTCTCCAATACCCGAGCGCGCCTCCATCAGCTCTACAATGACTCGGCCCAACTAATCCTGGAAAACGGGAAGGGCGGCGGGGCGCTCGTCAAAATGATTCTTCCGTATCGTAGGACTGCTGGAATTTCGGAGTTCGAGGTGTTGGAGGTCAATGCGGCTCAGCACACTGATCGTTGACGACGAACCGCTTGCGCGCGAGGGGCTCTCGATGCTGCTTGCGAAAGATCCCGACGTCGATTCAATCCGCGAGGCGAAGGACGGCCGCGAAGCAATCGCCGCTATCACGCAAGGCAAGCCGGACCTCGTCTTTCTAGACGTCCAGATGCCTGAACGTGATGGGCTGTCCGTGGTTCGGGAAGTCGGTGCGCAACAAATGCCTGCCGTGGTATTCGTGACAGCGCACGACCGCTATGCGATTCAAGCCTTCGAAATCAACGCGATTGACTACCTGCTCAAACCCGTAAGCGAGAAACGCTTCTTGCAGACGATGAAACGCGTGAAGGACCGGTTCCAAACGAAATCCTCCGGCGAAGAGAAACGTCAGATCATCTCACTTTTAGAGAGCATGGCGACTCCCGCGCGCTTTCTGAAGCGAGTTGCAGTGAAGTCTGCTGGAAAGATTACGTTTGTGAATATTGCCGATGTGGACTGGATCGAAGCTGAGGAGAATTATGTGCAGTTGCATGTCGGTCGAACTTCTCACCTTCTCCACGGCACACTGAACGCCTTGGCAAAACTGCTCGATCCCGAGATGTTTTTTCCTATCCACCGATCGGTCGTGATCAACGTCACCCGCATACAGAGCCTCGAACCTGCCGGTCACGGGGAGTATTTCGTGACTCTACAGAGCGGGATCCGCTTGCGATCTGGTCGGACGTATAACGAGAAATTGAAAGTCTTAGCGGCGAATCCATTCTGAAGAAATTTGAAATTGGACGAATCCTGCATTTCAAATCCGAAATCCGAAATGTGTAATTGGACTGCCCGAGACGGAAGTATTGCCAGTCCAATCTAATATTTCGGATTTGAGATGCAGGATTCGTCCAATTTCGAATCGTCCCCTACCCGTTCACCCCATCGGCGGACCGCTTGGTCAAAATCCCCTTTCCCTGTGATCCTGCAACGTGCACGATTCATGCGTGCGAGGGAGGTCTTTATGCTGAGCAAATTTACGATAATCGCGTTTCTTGGCATCTTCATTGGGGCATTCACTTCGACGGCCCTTGCCCAGGAGAATCGCTGCCCCGGCGCGGCCACGGCGAAGTTCGAGAAACCTTTGGTTGGTCCGCACTGGACCGGGTGGGGCGTCAGTGTGTCGCAGCAACGATTCCAGCCGGCCGATATGGCACGATTGTCTGCGGCAAATGCGCCCAAACTGAAACTCAAGTGGGCATTCGGATTTCCGGACGTCACGCAGGCGCATGGCCAACCCGCAATTGCCGGCGGGCGCATTTTTGTGGGCAGCGCGGCAAAGAAGGTTTATTCGCTCGATGCGAAGACGGGCTGCATTTACTGGTCTTTTGACACCGACGCTCCTGTGCGGACGGCCATCAGCATCGGCCCACAGGGTCCAGGCTGGTCCGTTTACTTCGGCGATCAGCGCGCAAACGTCTATGCGCTCGATGCGGTTTCCGGAAAGCTACTGTGGAAGACCCACGTTGATGATCATCCGATAGCTGTTATCACCGGCGCACCTACGCTTGCGGAGGGACGTCTCTATGTGCCGGTGTCGTCGGGTGAAGAAGTCATGGGTGTCGCCGTCCCGAAATACGAGTGCTGCAAGTTTCGCGGCAGCGTCTCGGCTCTGGACACTGCTACAGGCAAGGTTGTCTGGAAGTCGTACACCATCCCCGAAGAACCGAAACCCGTTCGGAAAAGTTCGCAAGGCGTGCAGCTTTGGGGACCGTCGGGTGCCGGCGTCTGGTCGTCACCAACGGTGGATCTCAAGCGGAAAAGAGTATATGTGACAACAGGGGACAGCTATTCCGATCCGGCAGCAAAAACGTCCGACGCGTTTATCGCTTTCGATCTCGAAACCGGAAAGCTCGTGTGGTCGCACCAGTTGACGGAAGGCGATGCCTTCACGGTTGACTGCGATTTTCCTGAGGCCATGCGAACCACGTGCCCTGAAGCCAAAGGGCCCGACTTTGATTTCGGATCATCTGCAATCCTCGTCGATCTGCCGAATGGCCGTAGCGCTTTGATCGCGGGGCAGAAGTCCGGCATGGTGCACGCACTCGATCCGGATCGAGGGGGCGAGCTTTTGTGGCAGAAACGTGTCGGGCAAGGCAGCCGTCTAGGCGGAGTGCAGTGGGGCATTGCCGCAGATACGACAAATGTTTACGTCGCTGTGTCAGATGTTCAAATCAAACCTGTTGCGCAGGGAACGCCCGGCGCGCAGGTCACTTCCGGTATCTCGTACTTGCTCGATCCGAAAGCGGGCGGCGGACTTTTCGCCCTCAAACTGGAAACTGGAGAAACGGTGTGGCAGAGGCCGCATCCGGGCTGTGGAGAAAAGCCCGGTTGCAGCCCGGCCCAGTCCGCGGCGGTGACGGCAATACCTGGAGTTGTGTTTTCGGGAGGTCTCGATGGTCACCTGCGCGCGTACTCCTCCGTGGATGGACGGATTGTTTGGGATGTGGATACGATGCGGGATTATGAAACGGTGAACGGAGTGAAGGCTAAAGGCGGCTCACTTGATGGACCCGGAGCAGTCGTCGTGGATGGGATGCTGTACGTTAACTCTGGTTATAGTTTCATTGGCCACACCCCCGGTAATGTCCTGCTCGCGTTCGGGGTAGACTGATTAGGTAATTAAGGCAACCGTCCGCGCGTTTTCACTAAGCTGCGCGATGGAAGACGCGACGGATTAGACGCGATAGCTTCCAAATAATGACGATCGCGGCGACGGTTAGCAGCAGCGCCAACACAAGGCCGATCACGGGGTGAGAACCTACTAACCAGACGAGCAGGAAAGCAATGCCGTCTTCGGTCAAGCTCAAAGCCCAATTACTAAACGGTTCCGGACTGACGTTAGCAGCGGCGCGAGTTGATGCTTTTGCAGCGTGTGAAGTGAGCGCAACGGTGCCTCCGAGTAAGGCTGCAAGAACTTGCCATTTCGGATCGACGTGGCCGACCATACTGAATGCCAGAAACGCTCCCGCAGCCGGGCGAATAAATGTGTGCAAGCCATCCCAGACCGTATCCAGGTAAGGAACTTTGTCCGCCACGAATTCCAATGCATAGAGGAGAGCGGCACCGGCCATGACGGGCAGCGTCGCAATTACATCCAGCCTCTGCGGCAAATGAAGGACGCCCAACCGATGGAGCACTCCCATCGCGAGCACCGTCGCATAAACATTCAGACCCGAGGCGAAAGAGACTCCGAACAATGTGCTGATCAGGTCCATAGCGTCAGAATACGCAAAAGCTGTGGGCGCGGTCTATGACCGCCTGTACAGTTGTATATATTGAAAGCTGAGGTGGTTCATGGATCAGATCCTTATTGGCAAAGGCGAGAAGCCTGTGTACCTGATCACCCGCTATGGTAACCGCCATGGTTCGGTTGCCGGGGCCACAGGTACCGGGAAAACTGTCTCGCTGCTTGTGCTTGCGGAAGGTTTCTCGCGCCTTGGTGTTCCTGTTTTCTTGGCCGATGTAAAAGGCGATGTAGCCGGGCTCGCAATGCCGGGTACTCCCAGCAAGACGATTCAGGAACGCGTCGCCCAAATCGGGATCGACGGTTTTGCGCAGGAGCCGAGTCCGGTGGTGTTCTGGGATTTGTACGGCAAGTCAGGCCATCCTGTACGCGGCACCATCAGTGAGTTCGGCCCACATCTGCTGAGTCGCATCCTCGAACTGAACGACACTCAATCCGGCGTATTGGACATCGCATTCAAGCTGGCCGATGACCGGGGCTTGCTCTTGCTGGATCTTGACGATTTTCGCGCCGTGCTCTCGTTCGTCGCTGATAACCGCAAGGAGATCTCGACGCACTACGGTCTGATCAGCGCGCAATCGGTTGCCGCGATCCAACGCGCTCTGTTGTCGCTCGAACGCGAAGGGGGCGAATTTCTGTTTGGCGAGCCTGCGCTCGAGCTCAACGATTTAATGCGTACTGACCTCAGCGGGCGCGGCGTCGTGAACATCCTCGCAGCAGACCAACTGATTCTTAAGCCAAGACTGTATTCGACTTTCCTTTTGTGGCTGTTATCGGAACTATTCGAGAACCTGCCTGAGGTCGGTGACCTCGAAAAGCCGAAGCTGGTCTTCTTCTTCGACGAGGCCCATTTGCTATTCGATGACGCACCAGCAGCCCTGCGACAACGAGTGGAGCAAGTGGTGCGGCTTATCCGCTCCAAAGGCGTCGGCGTGTATTTTTGCTCGCAGTTTCCGGATGATGTCCCGAACGAGATTCTTGGCCAGCTGGGAAATCGAGTCCAGCATGCGCTTCGGGCATACACTCCGCGTGATCAAAAGGCTGTTCGCACTGCCGCCGAAACTTTCGTTGCGAATCCAAGGCTCAATGTCGTAAAGGTGATCTCTCAGCTCGGAGTCGGCGAGGCGCTGGTATCTACGCTTCAGGACAAGGGCGTGCCGATGCCCGTGGAACGCACTGAGATTTGTCCGCCGCGTTGTCGAATGGGTGCCATCACGTCAGAGGAGCGCGCCGCGGTGCGCGCGCGGAGCCCGATCGGCAGTAAGTATGACTCACGAGTGAATCGTGAGTCGGCTTACGAGATCTTGAGTCGACGGACCGCGCCGGCGGGCGCGCCGGCAACGCAAAGGGAACAACCGGCGGAAAAGCAGCAGTCTCAAACGGGTGGGGCATTGGGCGATCTGCTTTGGGGAACCAAACGCCGTCAGGGCATGGTTGAAACGATGGCTAAACAGACCGCCAGATCCGTCGGCAGCCAGCTCGGACGACAGATCATACGTGGTGTGCTCGGCGGAATATTTGGTGGATCACGCCGCGGCTAACCGCATGGAACGCTCACGCCGGAAAATTGGCTTGTGAGCGACCACCCCGTCTGCGGCGCTAAGGTGGGCTTCGCCGAAATTTCTTGATGCCGCAGCCACCCCTCCTCACGAGGAGGGGAATTGAGGTGAGTTTCTATTAGCGAGGTGCAGGAAATGCGACTGAGAGTTGGTATGAGCGCGACCGTGGTGACCTTGCTCCTCGCTTTATTTGTCTTTACTTCGCGTGCTGCCGAGGGCGTGCCCTCGCAAATTAGCGATGCCGAATACTGGAAGATGATTTCGGAGTTTTCGGAACCGAACGGATATTTCCAGTACAACATCGTCACATCCAACGAGACGTCATATCAGTATGTCCTTCCGGAGTTGATGAAAACTGCCAGGTCTGGCGGCGCGTACCTTGGCGTCGGGCCGGAGCAGAACTTTACGTATATCGCGGCTCTTCAACCGAAGATCGCATTCATTATCGATATCCGTCGCGACATGATGCTCGAGCACCTGATGTACAAGGCCGTGTTCGAGATGTCGGAGAATCGCATCGACTTTGTGTCCAAACTGTTTTCAAGGAAGCGGCCGGCGGAATTGACTCTCGATTCTTCTGTGCGAACGATCTTCCAGGTTTATGCCACGGCCCCTGCTGATCCGATGCTCGCCGAGGAACATCTCAAGGAAATCATCGTTCGTTTGAAAACAGGGCACCACTTTCCTCTTACTCCAGAAGACGAAACACGAATTCGATCGATCTATCTCACATTCCTTCGCGAAGGCGTCATGAATTTTTCGGCAAGTTTCCTGAGTCCAGGCTATGCAGCGCTCATGACAACGACTGACGGCGCCGGCAAAAACTGGAGTTATCTGGCAACGAAAGAAAGCTATGATCGGGTTCGCGCCTTGCATCAGAAGAACCTGATCGTTCCGCTTGTCGGCGACTTTGCCGGCCCCAAGGCCATTCGAATGACAGGACAATACCTCAAGGAGCACGGCGCGACTGCCAACGTGTTCTACATTTCCAATGTCGAAGACTACCTGCAACATGCATGGTCCACCTACACAAGCAACGTTGCATCGCTTCCGGTCGACACATCGAGCGTATTCATACGCTGGTCGCCGGGTACAGTGCCCTTCCTTGCTTCGATAAGCGATTTCATTCGCAGTCAGGGAAGACGGTAGACGCCTGCAACACGCTCGTTGCAAACAATCTGACCCTCAGGAACAATCGCACGGCAGAAGTATCGATGAACGGAGAGATCGTATGCCCTATGTCGTCGTTGGATTTCTAAGTCTGATCATGATGGGCCAAGGAGGGTCGGCAGCGGATACGGAACAGGAACGGCTAGTCAATAGTGCTGAGGTGATGCAAGAAATCCTGAACATTCCTGACGCCCTTCCGCAGGACCTGCTGAACAAGGCCGAATGTGTTGCAGTCATGCCGTCCGTCAAAAAGTTTGCTTTTGGTGTCGGCGGTAGTTATGGGAAAGGCGCATTGGTCTGCAGGACTGGAAATAACTTCACAGGTCCGTGGGGTGCGCCGGCCATGTACCGCCTGGAGGGAGCAAGTATCGGATTCCAGCTCGGAGGTCAGGCAACGGATTTCCTCCTCCTGGTAATGAACAGAAAAGGGGCGGAGTCATTGCTGCGGAGTAAGGTGAAGCTGGGGGCCGACGCCGCGGTTGCCGCAGGCCCGAAAGGTCGCGCAGCCATGGCCGCCACGGACGCATACATGCGCGCCGAAATCCTTACTTATTCGCGCTCGCGCGGCCTGTTTGCCGGTGTCTCACTGGAGGGCTCCACGCTGCGCCAGGACAACGGGGCGAACGAAAAACTCTATGGACGAAAGATCACCGCGCAGGAGATCGTAAGCGGCGGTAAGGTGTCGTCAGGGCAGGCTCTCGTAAGTGTCTTGCAAAAAGCGTCTCCGAAAAATGAGTCCGACCCCTCTTCATTAAAATAGCGTTTTAG
>DATFXZ010000237.1:0-5366 GCA_035315305.1 Terriglobia bacterium
TTTGATGACCAGCCATTCAAGCCGGATTCTTTCGTCGGCAAAAACAGGGCGTCGAAACTTCACCCAATACTCGAGACCGACCATTGATGTGCCCTTCGAAAAGTGAGTTGCCGTGAGTCCGAGCAGGAGTGCCGTCGTTTGAGTACCGCTCGCGATCAGCCTGCGATACCGCGTTCGCGCGGCAAACGCAGCGTCGAAATGTACGGGATTGCGGTCGCCGGCTGCCCGGGCGTACTCGGCGACGCTGTCCGGAGTAAGTGTTATCTCGCAAGAAAACCGATCATGCGGTTTGATGTTCACAAAATCACCGGGCAAAAGATGATGTGGCTTTCAGATCTTGCTTCTCGAGCGTGTACTCCAACCCGCCAATCATCATCTCATCGTATGTAGGATCGCCCCATCGCACCGTCGCATTTGAGTCGGGATTGAAGCGATTGTTGCGCGAGTTATCGAATTGGGCTGTCACGACGATCCTGGTTCCTTTCGGCACGAGCAGTGGTTTTTCCAGAATGTAGGTGGTTTGCCAGTTGAAATCGTATTTAGAGACCTTCAGGAGCGATTCGCTTCGCCCGTCAGGATAGAACGCTGTGAACTCCATGCTCTTTCCACGCAGATGCATGTGTGGAAAGAACGACCGGATGCGAACATCATCCGAAAACGTATAGCAGCCTTTAACGACATGCCCATCTGCGTTAGGTGGAATCGCGAAGTAGTAGTTCTGAATCCAGCGAGTCTGCATCAATTTTTCGGGCGGCTCTTTCGCAAAAACCAAGCCGATGCTCGTTTTATCTTTTTCAGGTTCGTTCTTCCGCGTGTAATGCACCTGAAAAAGAATGTCCGAACCCGCGGGAATCTTCATGGCGATTCCCGGACCGAATACCGGAGGCGTAGATCCCGGCGCATATCCGACCAGGACCCAGCGCCGACCTCCAGTCAAATCGCCGCTGAGCGCGGAGCCACCGTTGGGAAGGCCGCATGCGTCGTCATAAACCGGCGCCTCCGCCGTGACGCGGATCGCCTCTCCTTCGTTCTTGAAGATGGGTTGGCCGACCGCCCTGTTGTACAACTCGACATCACTTCGGCTGGGAACGCCCATCGTCGGAGGCTGAACGTACGCCAACACATGATGTACGACTCTGCGATTGCCCGGCATGATCTGGGCGGCCTGAACGTATTTGTCTTCGGCAAAGTTCGTTTTAACGCGAAAGTAAATATACTCGTCGGTGGCGGACGGCTGGACGGTGTACTCGTCCATCGAAAGGATCGCATCAGGTTTTCCGATCCTCCAGCCTTCCGAAAAATTCACAGGTGGCGGCGAATCGTTGCTATTGCCTTCTTTGGCTCCTCCGTCAACCCACGCAACCACGGTCGCAATGTCCTTCTTGGATAGCCTTCCGTCGTTCCGAAACGGTCCATAATTCGGATCCGCGTGCCATGGCGGCATCGTTCCATCGATTACACGTTGGCGAATTGATTTTGCCCAAGGGCGGACCTCCTGATACGTCATGAGCGACATGGGTGCAATGTCACCTTGTCGATGGCAGACTTGACAGTTCTTTTGGAGGATCGGAGCGACATCTTTATGAAATGTCACCTCCGTCGGAGCAGCGGTCTGGGCTAAAGCAGTCGATGCGAAAGCAAGTGCAAGCAGCACGCTGAAGGTCTTCATCACGCCTCCCGAACCGCTAGTATAATCCCAGACCTTTCAGAAGCTGAATTCGATAGGTAGCGATGAGAGAGTCAACGACATTTCCTTAGTTGTAGCGATCCCGCACGTCCTTGAACTCTCTGCGGATCATATGGCCGTTTGAGTATTCCAAAATGATCGAGTCCTCACCCGCCCACGGCCGCAACTGTGTCGAAAACTTAATATGCGCGTCCGGGTACTCCCTCTGGAGAGCGCGATCCATGCCTGTGATATACACGGACGCCTGTTTATGAAAGAGTGGAACATTGAGCAGGACAAGGAGCCGATCCTCAGGGAACACGGGTAAGAAGGTTTTGATTTCGTGTGGAATCAGGCGCGCAATTTGGCCTGCTTCCTTCCATGTAGTGATTCGGTTCTGCATACCTGTTGCGAGATACACAAGAACCAACACAAGAGTGACCACACCCCACTTCCTGGATCGCTTAATCACTTCACCCAATGCGAGAGCCAGGAGCGCCGCCGCCGCAACCGAGGAAAGATAGGCAAATCTGTCCGCATAGCCATGCACAATGAAAAACGGAAGGTATGCAAGAAAAAACCAGAGAATGCTGATCAGCACCGCTAATGCTCCATCACGGTTCTTTTTGATCAGGACAGCGAGAAGGCCGATATAAATCACGGCGATTTCCGGCCTGAGACTGCCATGAAATGCATTCAGCACCGCCTGGACGAAGCTTCTGACCGCATTCCATGGTGATGTCTCGACCGGAAACCGGGTTATCTGGAAATTGAAAAACCAATTCCAGAGCACGACATAAATCGCAGTCAGCCCTAAGAAGATGAACAGATGAGTTCGCCATTTCCGGCGATCCGGAGCCGCAATTCCAGAACATAACGCCGCCAAAAATGCGGTAATGACTCCCACCTCATAGGTGCCGAGCGCCAGGACGAATGCCGTGTATGCTGCTATCCACTCCGGAACGGCCGTACGCGGTGCTTTCGCCGCGCGGACGAAAAAATAGCACGCCGTGAGCACAAAGAAAGATCCGAGAACGACCGGCCGTCCCGAAATCCAGAGAACACTTTCATGACTGATCGGGTTAAGAAGGAATATGAGAGATGCGATGGCCGCCACAGGCTGAGCGGCGCCGCACGCGAAAGCCAGACAACCAACCAGGATGGCAGCAGCCGTATGAATTAGTGTGTTGGTCACGTGATAGCCGATCGGGTTTGTTCCGCTGATGAGAGCATCAAGCGCATAAGAGTATGCCAACACAGGCCGGTACTCATTGCCATAGCCCCAGGATTGACCGAGGTATAATCGTGCGCCGGCGAGGTCGATTCGTCCAAGGAACTGATAGTCGTCCGAGACGAAATAATTGGTAAACGACCGCGCAAAAAACAGCAGGGCAAACGTTGCAAAAAGAATGACGTCAAAAGCCGGTCTGTTTAACTCTCGCGCTGAGCTCCGGACCGTCATGATGCACGCAATCCTACATTAAAAGAGGTGATGTTCGGCCATGACACTCGTTCAAGACATTCGGTATGGGTACAGGGTCTTGCGTAAAAGTCCCGGCTTTCTGGTGGCAGCTGTTATCTCGCTGGCATTGGGAATTGGAGCGAACGCGACGATCTTCACGATGATCAACACGATCTTCCTGCAGCCACTACCTGTGGAGAGGCCGGCTGAGCTCATGTTCGTGTATGGTACCGACACCAACAACGCAAGCAATTCGGTATTCGGCCAATTCATGCCATTGTCCTATCCGAACTATGTCGACTACAAAAACCAGAACGCTGTATTTAGCGAGCTTGCCGCCTACAGCTTTCCAAACCCAGTCAGTCTGAACAGCCTCGGTAAGCCGGAGCCTGCGAACGTACAACTTGTTTCCGGCAATTACTTCTCAAGCCTTGGCGTGAAGGCCGTGCTGGGACGCACTTTCCTGCAGGAGGAAGACAGGGCCCGGGGCACGAGTTCGGTGGCTGTGTTGGATTACAAATTCTGGCAGCGTCGATTCGGCGGGAATCCTGGAATCGTCGGTGACACGATTCGCGTGAACGGCCATCCATTCACGGTGATCGGAGTTGCGCCACGGGGGTTTGACGGCACGATCGGAGTAGTGACTCCGGACATGTGGACACCGGTGATGAGCTACGACGCGATTTTGGCCGGCGCCGCTTTCCCGGGCGGCGATCTCGACAAGAACAGACGACTTCTTTCCTTCAATGTCTTCGGCAGATTGAAACCGCAGGTGAGCGTTGGGCAAGCGCAATCGACGTTGCAGACGATCGGCCGCGAGTTGGAGAGACAGTTTCCAAACGAGAATAAGGGCCGGAACGTTGAGATTATGCCCTTAGTACAAGCGACCATTCCACCGGCATTTCGTTCGATTCTGTTGCAAGGCAGCGGCGTTTTAATGGCCATTGTAGGTTTGGTGCTTTTGATTGCTTGCGCGAACGTGGCGAATCTGATGATGGCTCGCGCAACGGCCAGGCGGCGCGAATTCACGGTGAGGTTGGCGCTAGGTGGTGCGCGAAGACGGCTCATCCGTCAACTGCTGGTTGAGAGTTTGATGATTGCGGTACCTGGCGGCTTGTTGGCAATCCTGGTCGCGATCGGTGGGCGGAATTTGATCATTTCCCTTCTTCCCGCTGCAGTGAATCCCGCCAACTTGAATATGCCCATCGATACAACAGTGCTCGCGTTCACACTCGCCCTTTCCTTTGTAAGCGCAGTTCTTTTCGGCATCGCGCCGGCGATACGCGCATCGCGCGCCGATCTCGCATCAGACTTGAAGGAACGTCTCAGTGGCGGAGGCGCAGGACGTTACAAATGGAGAAACCTTCTTGTGTTCGTACAGGTGGCGCTGTCGGTCGTCGCATTAGCGTCGGCAGGTTTGTTCGTTCGCAGCCTTGCGAATGCACAGACTCTCGATCTTGGATTTGAGCGCGAGAACCTCGTAACAGTTCAATACAACGTGGCGTTGAACAACTACAACGAAAGCCGAGGTAAGGAATATCATCGTCAAGTCGTGGAGCGAATCCGCACGGTGCCGGGCGCCGCAGCGGTTAGTGTCGCATCTACATTGCCGCTGAACCCGCCATTCCAACGCAGCGTCTTCCCGGAGGGTCAAGAAAACATCAAGACGAATTCAGGCGTGCTCGTTTACACGAACGTGGTCGGGACCGGTTACTTCGAAACGCTTCGGATGCCCCTGCTGCGCGGTCGAGCTTTCACCGATGCCGATCGCGAAGGACAACAGAAAGTGACGATTATTAACGAGGTCATGGCTCGACGTTTTTGGCCGGACCAGGAAGCTTTGGGTAAGAGATTCCGGTTTTTCGGGGACACGGAGCAGCGCATCATCGTCGGGATAGTTCGGAATGCGAAATACATCTTCGTCGGTGAAGACCCGCAGCCAATGGCATATACGCCGATCGAACAGAATTATTTACCCGCTGTGGCGCTTATTGTGAGGACAGGCTCGAGGCCGGACGCGATGAAGGCCGCGATCGAGCGCGAGGTTCAGGCGTTGGATCGCGATGTGCCGTTGAATAATATTCAAACCGGTTCCCAACTACTCTCCGCTTCCCTGACCGGCCCGCGTGTCGCGGCGACGCTGCTTGGCGTCTTCGGTCTGCTCGCCCTTGTACTTGCGGGCGTAGGTATCTACGGAGTCATGTCGTATTCCGTGAATCTTCGAACGCAGGAAATCGG